>JAYUFA010000337.1:0-12561 GCA_043738925.1 Actinomycetota bacterium | reverse complement strand
ATGCCGTGTTCGAGAACGGCGACGTCGTTGAACATGCGCGACAGCACGTCGCCTTGTTGTCGTTTGCCGAACCAGCCGATCGAAAGGTATTGCAAGCGGTCGAACATGGCTGCGCGGATGTCGCGCACGATCGCGCCGCCCACATACGCAGCCACGTAGGCCTGGCGAAGGCCGGCGACGAGCGAGACGCCAAACGCGACCGCCAAGATCACGAGGAGCTCGAAGACTTGGGAGAATTGGCCGCTCGGAAGCGCCGTATCGAAAAGCCGTTTGGAGATGAACGGGAATGACACCGTAAACGCCAAGCTCAACAACATGTAGATACCGAGCTCGATCTGACGACCCATGTGCGGGCGCAGATAACGCAAACTCAGCCGCAAGAATTGGACCGGGTTGACCTTGTCCTCACCGAACGCGAGCTCGTGGCGCCAGTCTTCTTCGAGCGACGACAACGAGGAGCCGAGAATCTCCTGCGAGGACTGCTCGATCTGCCCGAGCTTTGCCGTGCCAATCAACGCTCGGAACGGTTCGATGCCGGCTTTCTTGATGAGAAACCGCACGAATGACAGGGCCATGGCACCGCGTAGGTCACCTTCGGCGGCGTCGAAGGAAGGCAGGTCGACGCCCGTCAGCGTGCTGTCGGTATCAGAGAGATTGGCAAGATGGAGACCAAATCCCTCGAGTAGATATTCGATATCGGCCGCCGCGGGAAGGACCGAACCAAAGAGCAAGGCCAGGGCGCGCTCGGGCGGTTCCGGCGGGACCTCTCCGGTGACGACGAACCACAGTTCATTGGCGCGTGCATTGACCACGCTTCCCGAGGTCAGCAAGGTGTCAGGCGCCGAGGGGGGGCGGAAGGGATCGACCAGATACACCGAGACGGTGGTTCCCCAGGGTTCGCTGCCGAATCCGGAGAGGCGTCGGCGCGCTTTTGCGTAGTCCGCGACGAATGCGCCGACGGCTCGCTCGCCGGCCGAGCCCTTGCGGTAATGCACGACAGCGCCATCGATGGACCGTCGCTCAAGTCGAGCCCGCCCCGAGTCGTTCTGCAGTGGCATCTCACTCTGCTGTGGCGTCGTCGGAGCACCGGCCGCGGTCAGCACCACGATGACGGTGTCACCGAAGCGCACCGCTCCCCCGACCTCGACATCGAAGGCTTCGTTGGCGTCGACCCGCCGAGCGTCGACCCACGTGCCGTTCGAACTCGACAGATCGATCACCGTGAGCCCGGTGGGGGTTGGTTCGATGCTGGCGTGGCGGCGCGACACGAGCGCGTCGTGCACGATGACGTCGACACCCTCACGACCGATGTCGACGCGGCCGTTCACATCGAGTCGGCGAGGTTCGGCGCCGGGCTCTCGAATCTCGATGACCGTGCGCATCGCATGCCGCCTTTCGCCTCGCTCACGATAGCTCAGCACCGTCCCCTACCGGACTGCTCGCTGCGACAGCCGCTACTGTCTGTCGGTCATGCGCTACACGCTCGGAGTCGACATCGGGACCACGTTCTCCGCTGCCGCGATTTGCGAGGACGGGCGCGCCGAGATCGTCCCTCTCGGCCTGAATGGCCCGGTGGTTCCCTCGCTCGTGTTCCTTCGAGCCGATGGTGAACTGCTCGTCGGTGACGCGGCCGAAAGGCGAGGAGTCAGCGAACCGAGTCGGCTGGCTCGTCAGTTCAAACGCTCGCTCGGCGATCCCGTGCCACTCATGCTCGGCGGCACGCCCTACGGTGCCGAAACGTTGTACGGCGTACTGCTGCGGAGCCTCGTCACGCGAGTGATCGCGGAACGCGGTGACCCTCCCGCGGTCGTCGCGATTTCACACCCGGCAAACTACGGTCCGTACAAGCTGGATCTCCTGCGCCAAGCCGCGCGTCTTGCCGAAATCGACCAGCCGCTGTTCATCAGCGAACCTCAGGCCGCGGCGGTGTACTACGCGAGCCGTCAACGTGTGCACCCGGGCGATGTCGTCGCCGTCTACGACCTGGGCGGCGGCACGTTCGATGCCGCCATCGTTCGCATGACTGAAGTGGGTTACGACCTCGTCGGTGAGCCCGAAGGCTTGGAGCGTCTCGGCGGCATCGACTTCGACCAGGCACTGTTCACTCGAGCCATTGCGGTGGCCGGTGACGCCTACCGCTCCCTCAACCCGGACGATCCAACGCATCTCGCGGCCGTTGCGCAGCTTCGCGAACAATGCCGCCGCGCGAAGGAGGCGTTGTCCTCGGACGTCGACGTCTCGATACCCGTGATCCTGCCCGGCTTCCAGGGTGAGGTCACGATCACGCGAGACGAGTTCGAAGCGCTCGTCCGCCCACGTGTTCGTGAGACGATTGCCGCGCTCGAACGAGCGGTGCACAGCGCCGGCCTCGAGTTCGACCAGCTCGATCGCGTGCTCCTCGTCGGCGGCTCGTCGCGCATACCACTCATTGCGCGAGAGATCGAGGCGTTGACGACTCGCCCGGTCGCGGTCGACGCCAACCCGAAGGTGGCCGTCGCTCTGGGCGCCGCGCTGTGGGCGGCTCGCCCTGCCGAAGCGGCGCGCGAGACGATCGCACCAACCGCCGCGCCACCGACCATCGCGTCGACCGCCGCGCCACCGACCATCGCGTCGACTGGCGCGCCACCGACGATCGCGTCGACTGCGCCGGCCGAGGGGACAACCGCGGACGTGTTGCCGAGCCCGTTCGCCGCAGCACCGCCAGCCACCCCTTCGGCCGACGACCCGCCGGCACCTCTCTCCGTAGGCGTACGCGGCACGGACGCGTTGACGCCGCCCGCGTCGCCTTTTCCGTCGAAGCCAGGCCGCCGGCTCACGAAACCACTGGTGCTCGTAGGCGCGTTGCTCGTGCTGGTCCTGGGCGGTGGCGCGTTGGCCATCAACTCACGTGGTGGGTCTACGGCGACCCGTACGGTGAGTGGGCCCACCGGCGTTTCGGTGACCACATCGGTCGGTAGCACCGCCACCGCAACCGTCCGCACGCCTTCGGGCACGGGGATGGTGGCCATCCCCGCCGATACCTACCCGATCGGCGCGGTGTCGCCTGATCTGTCCGAATCGGCCCGAAAGACCGTGGCCGTCAAGGCGTATTTCATCGATGCCCACGAGGTCACCAACAGCGAGTACAAGGCCTTCGTCGATCAAACGAACGCCGCGCGACCGCTGCCCGGCATCTGGGACCGAAACGGCCCGCCCGCCGCGCTCGCGAATCACCCGGTGCTCGGGGTCAACTATGACTGGGCCGGCGCGTATTGCGCGTCGCTGTCGAAGCGACTGCCGACCGAGATCGAGTGGGAGGTCGCGTCCGCAGGTAAGGATGGCCGGCGTTATACGTGGGGCAATGATCTCTCCGGCGCGACCGCGCCCGCCCTGCCGGTTCAGGGCACCTACGAGGTGATGAGCCAGCCCCTCAACAAGAGCGTCTTCGGCGTGTACGACATGACCGGCAACGCGTGGGAATGGGTCTCCGACACGTACGACGCCAACAAGGTGGCGCCGACGCAGCGCGTGCTACGCGGCGGGCAAAACGGCTACCTCCGCACCAACTGGACGCGCCTGCCGATCGAGCCGGACAGTGCCGGCTCTGTCGCCGTCGCCGGATTCCGCTGCGCCGCCAGTGCCGTGGCTGCCGACGCCCCGGCGTTGAGCTTCGCGACGTACACGCATCCGGCGGACCCGGCGACGCCCAAGATTGCCACCCGCGCCGGCTTCTTCTCGTTCGACGACTTCAGTGACCCTGCCAGTGGATGGATCGAGCGCACGACCGCTGCTTGGCGCTTCGGCTATCACCCCAACAAGTTCTTCCACGTCGAGACCAAACAGCCGAACACGACCGTGGTGGCTCTGAGCCCGGTCGGCACACCCTCGGGCGCGAAGGTGACGATCTCGACGATCGCGAACGTCGAGCCGCCGCCGCTCACCGCACCCGACGGCCAGTTCGAATTCGGCATCGTGCTACGAGCCCAGCGAGCAGCCGATACGCAGCAGACCCAGCCGGTGAGCTACTTCGCGTTGGTCGTCAACCCGCGCGCGCAAACGTGGGAGGCGTACGTGCACGAGGCAGACGGCACGCGCACGCGCATCGACGGACGCAATATCAGCATCACCGAGCGCACCGAGAACATCGCGCTCAAGGCCGAGGACTTCGGTGACCACATCGAGTTCTCGGTTAACGGTCTGCGCGTCGGTCAATCGACCCCCGGGCAAGTGACCCTCAAGGGCACCGGCACCGGGTTCGTCGTCAACAGCCTCGCTGCGTCGACCATGGTGCACATCCACTTCGGCAACTTCGGCATCGAGAACTGACATGTCGCACGAGCCTCCGCTACTCCGCCTTCTCGGATGCCTCTGCGTGGCGGCCATGGTCGGCGTGGCGTGTAGCTCCTCGAGCACCGACCATGCCGCAGTCGCGTCGACGACCTCGGCCGCGAACGCCTCCACCTCGACGGCGGTCACCACCACCGCGACCTCGGTGACAACGTCGACGACCGCCGAACCGAAGCCGGTCGCGTCCGGCAAAGGCATGGTCCCGGTTCCGGCTGGCACCTACACGGTCGGCGCCGACCAACCCGGCACGGAATCGGTGACGACCCGCCAGGTGCAGCTCCACGCGTTCTTCATCGATACGTACGAGACGACCAACATCGACTACCGCCATTTTGTCGATGCCGAAGGGGCCGTTACCCCACGCGGGTGGTTCCGCGGTCGTCTGCCCGACGGCCAGGACACCTACCCGGTCGTGGGCGTCGACTGGGAATGGGCACAGGCGTATTGCATCTCGCTCGGCAAGCGCCTGCCGTCGGACTCGGAGTGGGAAGCGGCCGCACGCGGCAACGACGGTCGCTTGTATCCATGGGGCAACAACGCCGCCGACGTCGATCTCGACACGCCGGGCGCGCGCCCCGTGGGCAGCGTCGCGAACAACGTGAGCCCCTTCGGCGTGCACGACACCGTCGGCAGCGTCTGGGAGTGGATCGATACTCCCTACGTCGACGTACCGGCCGGCAGCAAGGTGCGCCGCGGCGGTGAATACGGTCGCGTTCGAGTCGGCGCAGCCTTTCGTCAGGTCGTCTCCGCAACCAATGAATCGGTCATCGCCGAGACCGGGTTCCGCTGCGCCGCCGACGTTGTCGACCCCAATCTCGAGCCCGGCAAGTTCAGCTCCGAGCATCCACGACCTGCAGTCTCTTCAACCACTACGTCGCCGCCGGCGACGCCGAGGAACGTGCTGCGCGATGACACGTTCGAAGATCCCAAGTCGGGCTGGATCGACCAGTCCGATCCGAAGTCCCGCAATCCCGACTACTTCATCGGCTACCACGCCCCGACCTGGTATCACGTGCAGGCATCACGGGCGCACGTACAGGTCTTGTCGCTTGCCGGTTTGAACTACGCGAACATCGCCATCGAGGCCAAGGCGTACATCGACAAGACCGCTGACACGACCGGCCAGTACCGCTATGGCATCGTGCTACGCGCCGACGGGCCCATGACCGCCCCGCCACGCGGTGTCGGCGGACCTGATCGCCCGCGCGACTTCTACGCGTTCGTGATCAACCCGCTGGTGGGCAAATGGCAGCTCTTGCACGCCGATACCTTGCCGTTCCGGGTTGTTGCCGAAGGGCCGCTGCCTGCGGTCACGGTGACCGACAGTGCTCGTCCCGATGCTGTGAAGGTGGTGGCCAACGGCAGCGACTTCACACTGTTGGTCAATGGCGCCGAGGTCGGTCACTACGACACGCACGGCTATCACCTATCGGGCGACGTCGGCATGTACGCGGAAACCCTCGACGAGCCCCTCGTGCACGTGCACTTCGACTCGATCCTCGTGACCCAGCTCGATTGATTTACCTCTGCACAGCGATCAGCCGATGCCTGGGCTGAACGACCCGATGATGTTCCAGCCGGAAGACCCCCCGGAAGACCCGGCCGCGGCGCCGGTCACAGCGGTCAAAGGCTGGCACCACAGACCGCAGGTCACCTTGGTGCACTTGAGTTTGATGCAATTCGTCGGGGTGGTGGTGAGTGCATCGCAGATCCCCGCGTGGCCTGTCACCTCAGCATCGGCGAGCTCAAGACTCCGGAGCAGCGCGGACAGCGCTGCCTCTTGCTCCGGGGTGAGGGTGACGCCGTCGCCGCCGGCCAGGTACAGCGAGACCTCGCCGACCGCCGGGGGTTCGACGATCCAGCGCCGTTCATCTTGTTGATCGTCAGACATGAGGGCCTTTCCTACTCGGCAGCTGGCTACGCGAGAATCTGGGGGAACGTGCCCATGAGCGACCACGAGGCGCTCGGCGCCACGGCTGCGATGCCGCGGGTGAGTTCGCACGCGAGGGCACCGCAGCTGACCTTGCCGCATGTGAGCCCTTTGCACGTCGAGGAATCGGACGGGCATCTGGGTGAGGTCAGACCCACGACCTCAGCGTCAGCCGCTTCGAGCGAGCGGAGCAGCGCGCTCAGCGCGGCCTGCTGCTCCTCGTTGAGCTCGGCACCGTCGCCAACGGCCATGTACAGCGAAATTTCTCCGGAGGCCATCGGTGGCTCGACGACCCAGCGACGACCAGCCTCGTTTTCATCGGGCATGGATGCATCCTCCTCGGTGGGCGTTCAGCGTGTGTCCATACGTCGGGTCATCGGTGCCGCGACCGCAGTTCCCACGAGCTCCGAACCCATGGTTCTCGCCATGAGGCCGACGCGCTCTTGATAGTTGTGCCGGAAGGTGTCGCAGCGATTCTCGTACTGCAAAACGTCCATGCCGTGGTGAGCGCAGCCACCCATGCAAGTAGGCAAGGCGATGCACGAGCGGCACTCCTCGTTTGCGAACGGGTCATAGCGCATCCAGCGCCCGAGGCGGCCATTGGTGTTCGCGTAGTCGCGGATGTTGCCGATCACGTGCGACGGATTGCCGACCGACTCCCAGCACTTGTACAGCTCGCCCTCGCTCCCAAGGATGTACTCGTTCGCTCGAACCGCGGTACATGGCGTTCCCACCGGTCCGGGAATGCTCGGGCCCGAGAAGCCATACTGCATCGCCAGCAACGTGAACTCGGTTTCGGCGGCCGCGAACTCCTTGTTGGTGAAGCAGGGCGGTTTGTAGGTCGACGAGGGCGCCATACCCCCGTCGTTCACGGCCACGAGTTGGCCGAGGTACACCTGAAGGCGACCAGCCAGGCCGTTCGCGTCGAGGATCTGCAGTAGCTCCTCGACCCGCTCGTAGTTCTTGGTGTCGACGTTGACTCGAATGGCCACACCGAGGTAGTCGACAGCGTGGCGCAGGTTCTCGACGATGCGATCGAACGTCGGACCCCCGTTGGCCAACGGTCGCATGAGGTTGTGGATGTCGGGCGGCCCATCAAGGGTGATCTGGGCCGACGAAACGCGACATTCCTGCAACTCGCGACACGTCTGCTCGTCGAGTAAGTACCCGTTGGTCACGATGTCGGCCGCATAGCCGACCTCGGCCTCGTCGCAGAGCGCCATGAACGCCTTCGACATCGAGATCAGTGGCCGCTTGCCCACCAGGGGCTCGCCGCCGTACCAGCCAACGAAGAAATTGTCGATCGTTGGAAGCTTGTCCTTCAACAACTGCAGTGTCGCGGCTTCGACCTCGGGGCCGAGGATCGACGGGTGCTTGTCCTCGAAGCAATAGGGGCAATCGAAGTTGCAGCCCAAGCTGGTCACGATGGTCAGCGACAGTTGCGCGGTTTCGTTACGGGAGCTCTCATACCGGTTCGCCAGCAGCCCGATCTCGTCGGTGTCGTCCGATACGAGCATCCGGCCGCGTGCAAGGCTCTCGAGCAGCGTTGCCGTGCAACCTGAACCGCGCTCGCCGGCGAGGTGGCGTTCGACCGAGGCGCGTTCGCCGTCGCCCAGCTTCAATAGCGCGCCCGACATGCCGTTGTAGATGAAGTCGGAGCCGCGTTCGTGGACCCAGATGTTGTAGCGCGATGCCTTCATTGGATACCCGGGCCGAAGTTGCCCATCAGGCTCCAACTGCCAGCGCCTGAGGTCACGCCCGAAAGGGTGCCGCAACGCAGTTGGCTGCACACCACCGGATTGCATTTCAGCACGTCGCAGACGCCTTGTTTGGTGCACTTCGTGTGCCCGGTGACTTCGGCGTCGGCGGTTTCGAGGCTGCGGAGCAGTTCGGTCAGGGCAGCCTCCTGTTCGGCGTTGAGCGTTGCGCCTTCGCCTATGGCCAGGTGCAGCGATATCTCGCCTGCCGCCACGGGTGGCTCGACGATCCATCGACGCTCATCTTCGTTCTCGGCCACCACATGCCTCCTCAATCCGTCGTGCTTGCGATTCCGAACGTCTCACTACACCGGGCCGAACGAACCCATGAGGCTCCACGAGCCCCCGCTATCCGCCACCGGCCAACTCACCGTCAGGCCGGAGCAATTGAACACCGAGCACTTGACCGGCTTGCACGACTTGTCGGTGCAGAACGACAGCTTGCACGGAGCGTGGCCGGTTACTTCGGCATCGTCCGATTCCAGCGTCCGCATCAGCTCGCTGAGCGCGGCCTCTTGCTCGGCCGTGAGCTCGACGCCCTCACCGATCGCGACGTAGAGCGACACCTCACCTGCTGCCAGGGGCGGCTCGACAATCCATCGCCGCTCGCCTTGGTGCTCTTCCACCATGAACCCCCTTGCCGTGTCCGCTGGCTATGAGACGTCCATGTGTGCGTTCGGTTACACGCGTCAACGAACTTTCCCACAGGGTTTCATTGGATGCCGGTGCTGAAGGTGCCCATCAGGCTCCACGCGCCGCCTGCCACCGCGGACGTCCCACTCGCGAGCGCGCCGCAGCGCACTTTGGTGCAGCCCAACCGATCGCAGTCATAGATTCCGCAGCCGCCCTTGTTGGTGCACGCCGCGTGCCCAGTGACCTCGGCGTCGCTGGTCTCGAGGGTTCGCATCAGCTCGCTGAGCGCGGCTTCTTGTTCGGCCGTCAGCTCGACGCCTTCACCGACGGCGAGGTAGAGCGACACTTCTCCAGCCGCTGGCGGCGGCTCGACGATCCATCGCCGCTCGCCTTGGTGCTCTTCCACGATGAACCCCTTCTGTTTGCCTGCTGGCCAGTGAGACGTTCACGGGCCTGACCGATTACAGGCGTCGACAAGAATCTCCGCGTTGGCGCCTCCGCGCGGTCGGAGCGGGCCCGATCAACCGCATTCTCCGCGCGCGCGAACGGCGCTTTCCCGGCCTACGCCGGCGCACTAGGATTCCCAGGCATGCACGGCGGCGAGTTGCCTGACGCGAGTCTCGTTGCGCTCACCGTCGCGGGCGATGCCGACGCGTTTGCGGCGTTGTATCGCCGCCACGCGGCCGCCGTACATCACGTGGTGCGGGGCATCGTGCGCGACGCCGACACTGCGGCTGACATCACCCAAGATGTGTTCGCCCGCGTGATCGAAGCCGTGCGCGACCTACGCGAGCCCGAGCGATTCCGGTTTTGGATCATGGCCATTGCCCGCAACCGAGCACTCGACTACGTACGAATGAAGCCAAGATCGAACACACGATCACTTGACGAAGATGGGGTGACCGAGCCGGCCGATCCTGGGGCCGAACCGGCCGAACTCGCCGAACTCGCGAGTCTCGTGCGGCTCGTGCGTGGCTGCATCGCCGGTCTGTCGGCACGCGACGCCACCGTGCTCGCGCTCGTGACCCAGCTGGGCTACAAGCCGGCTGAGGTCGCTGCTGCGCTCGAGATCTCCCCCGGTGCCGCCAAGGTCGTCCTGCATCGCGCTCGGCGGCGACTGCGAAGCGCGCTGACGCTGACCTTGCTCGCCAAGAACCTCGATGCCGCGTGCCCCTCCTTTCGTGAAGCCTTCACACACGGACAACTGACTGGGGCAGCGTCGCACGTCGCGACCTGTCCGACATGCAGTACGACGGTCAACGACGAGGTCCATCTCTACCACCACGCGGGCACCGCCTGACGAACGACTCGCGCGGATAGGTGAAACGTCGCTGGCGTGCCCTCGACATCTACCTGTTCCAGGCGAGATCAACGACGGTGTTACTGGGTCGGATGCGCCTGTAGGCGCATCCTCTATGCGCTGGTGCCTTCGAGACCGATGACCCGGATACCCGAACGCCCCAAGGCGTCGGCCAGCAATTCGTGCAGCGGCGTCAAGTCCGTTGCACCGAATCCGGTGACCTCGGTGCTGGCGTAGGCCGCAGCGACGCCGGGCGCAAGCAACGCCGCGAGCGCGGCGCGTTCGTCGACATCGAGATCGTCCGCGACAAATCGGCGCAACTTCACCAAAAGCCGTTCCACCACTTGCGCATCCACACCTCTCTTGACGTGCCGCAGCGATGTTGGTTACGCCGATATGAACACACCACGTCCGTGACGCAGCACCGAGGGTCAGCGAGTATCGTTCGTACGTGGCCGACTCGTACAGCCCGATCCTGCAGAGCGTGTTGCGCTCAGCGATTGAGGCCACCGGAGCCGCACAGGGTTGGATCCTCGAAACGGCTGGCGAAGAATTCGTCGTGCGGGCCGCAGCCGGAACCGACGTCCACCTCGTGGGCCAGCGCGTGCCGCTCGACTCGGGTTTCGCCGGCTACGTGGCATCGTCGGGGCAGCCCATCGCGATGAGCCCCCGCCGCGATGACGCACGGGGCGCGCAAGGCGTTGCCGCACTCGTGGGGACCCAACCGGGGAGTGTGCTCGCCGTGCCATGCGGTGTTGGCGACACCATCGACGGTGTCCTCGAGCTGGTCGAAAAGCATGGCGGGGGCCCGTTCACCTTCGACGATGTTGAGATAGCAACGTTGCTGGCGGGTATCGCCGGCACCGCGCTCCAGGCCGACAGCGAACGCACGGCGACCGTCGCGTCGCCGCAGCAGATCGGAGCCGATCTCGCGCGCCTGGCAACGGCTGACCCGGCGCGCTACGCGACACTCGCGAACTTTCTGGGCACCGTGTTGAGCGATGGCTGACCAACGAAGCGAACCGCCGGCATTCTCGCGCGATTCGCAGGTGCTGCGACTACCAAGCCGTCTATCGCTTGAGGACATCTCGCCTGAATGGGCATGGGGCGGGGCCAACGGCGCGGGCATGCGTGTCGCGGTCGTCGACAGCGGCATTGACGCCGAACATCCCGCGCTCGGCGGATGCGTGGACGTCGACAATGGGGTCTTCATCCGCGAGACCGCCGACGGCACCGAGGACCTGATCGGACCGCACGGAGACTCCTTCGGCCATGGCACCGCCTGCGCCGGGATCATCCACACCTTGGCGCCGCGCGCCCGCATCACCAGCGTCAAGGTGTTGGGCGCCGGGCTGACCGGCAAGGCGGTGGTCTTTCTCCGCGGCTTGGCTTGGGCGATCGAGCAGCAGTTCGACATCATCAACCTGTCGTTGGGTACGAGCCGTCGAGATTGGGCACTGCCGTTCTATGAGCTCTGTGACGAGGCGTACTTCCGGAACTGTTTCGTGGTCACCGCCGCGAACAACGTGACCCGGCCGAGTTTCCCGTCGATGTACGCGGCAGTGGCAAGCGTCGCGTGCAACCTCTCGACGGATCCTCTTCGGTTCCACTACAACCCGGATCCCCCGACCGAGTTCCTCGCACGCGGCATCGACGTTGAACTGCCGTGGCTCGATGGCGGATGGACCATCGGAACGGGCAACTCGTACGCAGCGCCACACATCGCCGGGATCGCCACGCTGATCCGCTCGAAGCATCCCGAGCTGCGGCCGTTTCAGCTCAAGACCGTGCTGTCGGCTACCGCGGCCAATGCGCGCGAGGCACCCGAGATAGCGGGTCGTCTGAGCCGTGTCACCCGCGCGCTGACGGTGTCATCGCGTGCGTCGACGGCGCTACGACGGCCCTCTCCGTAGCGGCGAAGTTCGCGAGGAGCGACACGATCGCTGCGAGTACCGCGACGACGAGAAGCGCTCGATGCAGGCCGACATGATTCGCCATGAGACCGATGAGTGGCGGCCCGGCGAGAAAGCCGAAGTAGCCCAGTGTCGCGGTGCTGCTGATGCCGTCGGTGGGTTCGGGCGAGCTCGTCGCGGCGGCGGAGAACAGGACGGGCACGATGTTGGCGTAGCCGATGCCGAGCGCGGCGAAACCAACGACGACTGCATACGGGCGGTTGATCAGGAGTCCCGTTGCAAAACCGACCGCGGCGATTGCTCCGCCGTAGCGCACGATTCGGCGCGCGCCGACCCGACGATTGATGCGGTCGCCCGCGAATCGCATTGCTGTCATCGAGCAGGAGAACGCCGCGAGTCCGAACGCCGCGAATGCCGCACTGCTCCCGAGATCTCGATGGAGCAGATTGGCACTCCAGTCGACGACCGAGCCTTCGCCGACCATGACGGCAAGCACCATGGCACCGAGCACCAGTGAGCGCTTGTTCGGTTTCAGGGAGCGTCTTCGCGGTTGAGCGTGATCGTCTTGGCGAACAGGTCGGATCACGGTCCGCAGGCTGGGTGTCATGAGCGCCAATGCAACCGGAGCGACCGTGAGCACGTGCGCTGCTGGCCGAACGCCGACGCGGAGCGCGACGGAACTGACGAGCGCACCAGTGAGCA
>JAYUFA010000336.1:0-1772 GCA_043738925.1 Actinomycetota bacterium | reverse complement strand
TGCGGCCAATCCGTTGCACAAAGCTACCGACAGCGCCGGGCCAGATTCACGAGTATCTCGGCCCACATAGAACCGCCGCGCGCCAAACACGGAAGCTGCGGCGAGGCCCAGGGCCTCGACTCCGGCCTCGGTGAGTTCGTCAAAGGCGCGGCCGCGCACACCATCGGTGCCGAAGCGCAGATTCATGGCATCACCATCGGCCGCGCCCGCATACCTGTGAGGGCGGGCCGACAGGCGAGGCGACCCAGCAGCACAGTGGTGTGTTCGGGCCGACGCGCGTTCTTAACGCTTGCTGTACTGCGGTGCCTTACGGGCCTTCTTCAGGCCGTACTTCTTCGATTCCTTCTCGCGCGAGTCACGCGTGAGGAACCCGGCCTTCTTGAGCGAGGGCCGACGCTCAATGTCGAGCACGCACAGAGCACGAGCAATACCCATGCGCACGGCGCCGGCTTGCCCGGTGGGACCGCCGCCGTGGAGGGTGACATCGACGTCGTACAGCTCGGCGGTGTCGGTGAGCTTCAACGGCTCGAGCACCTGCATACGGTGCGTGCGCGACGGGAAGTAATCGTCCATCGCTCGGCCGTTCACGACGACCACACCGGAGCCATTGCGAACACGAACACGAGCAACGGCGCGTTTGCGGCGACCGGTGGATTGCACAAGCGGCTTTGACATCGTGATCCTTAGGCCTTCGCCGCGAGGGCGTGATCGATGGCGTACGGCTGGGGCATTTGCGCCGCATGGGGATGCGTCGGGCCCGCATAAACCTTGAGCTTGGTGAGCATCTGGCGACCGAGACGATTCTTCGGCACCATGCCGCGAATCGTGCGCCGCACTGCTTCCTCGGGCTTGTTGCGCAGCAGCTCTGCGTAGGTGGTGGTTTTGAGCCCACCCGGATATCCGGAGTGGCGATACACCTTCTTGGCCTCGGCCTTGGCGGCCGTGAGGACGACCTTCTCCGCGTTGATCACGATGACGTGGTCACCGGTGTCGAGATGCGGGGTATACATGGGCTTGTGCTTGCCGCGCAGCAAGTTGGCCACCTCGGTCGACATCCGACCGAGCACGAGACCTTCGGCGTCGACAACGTGCCAGACGCGTTCGATCTCGCTTGCTTTGGGTGAATACGTGGGCACCAGGGCTCGTTCCTCTTACAGAAGGCAGGGGCGACAGCACGACAGTGCCTCGCAGGCCAGTCGACCATGCTATGGGCAGACCCACGTAACGGCAAACCTGCGGACGCGTGATTCTGCGCGATGTTCGCGGATGGAGCGTCACGGCGCTACTGCTCGTGGTAATCGACCTGCCACAGGGTGAGCCCCTCCGGTGGCGCGACACGACCCGCCAGCGCACGATCGCTCGAGCGGAGCATGACGACCATGTCACTCGCTCGGTGGCGGCCGAGGCCGATGTCGACGAGCGTGCCGGTGATCGAGCGAACCATCTGGTGACAGAACGCGGTCGCCGCTATCTCGAACTCGAGCATGCCGTCGGCCCCCGTTCGCCAAACGGCGCGGTGCACGGTACGCCGCAGTGACAGCTCACGACCGTCCGGGCCGGGGGCCGGACGCCGGCAGAACGCAGCGAAATCATGCTCGCCGACCAAGGGATCAGATGCCAGCCGGAGCACGGCGAGATCGAGGGGTTGCGGAACATGCCACACGGTCCGCGTCCGGAACGGATCGTGGATCGGGGTGTTCAAGATCCGATAGCGATACACACGACCCGTGGCCGAAAAGCGCGCGTGAAAGTCGTCGTCAGCTCGCTCGACG
>JAYUFA010000335.1:0-4738 GCA_043738925.1 Actinomycetota bacterium | reverse complement strand
CATACGCGAGCGTCAACACCTTGTGACCCGAGCATGCGCCACCGACCCGACCATCGAGATACACCATCGCGTCGATCAGCGTCTCCAACATCAACCGCTGCAACAACGTCGCCACCAACAACAGCCCCGCGTTCGCGACCAACATCGGGCCAACGAAGATCGCGTCGATCCGATCAAGCGACCGCGATACCCGCACCACCGAAAGCGTCTCCTGGCTGGTCGAACAATACGGCGTCAGAAACCCAACACCGTCCCAGTCCAAGGGCGTCTCAGGCGAATACGCGACCTACCTCACACCAAGCAATCGGTGAATCGAGGTCACGCGGTCAGGCACGAACGATGGCGGCTAGGCGCGTGACGGCTTCGCTCAGCTCCGAAACCGTGAGCGTCGCAAACGACAAGCGCACCCGATCAAGGAAATCAGCCTGCTCGGCGAACGCCGCGCCCGGAACATACGCGACACCCCCGGCGAGCGCGCGCGGTAGTAACGCCGACGCGTCGACGTGGCCGCGCAGTTGCGCCCAAGCGAACATGCCACCCGTGGGACGTCGAGTGACCACCAAGACGTCGTCGTTCGCGTCGACGGCGTCGCACAGCGCTTGCGCACGGGCGGCGTAGGCCGCACGTAGGCCGGCGAGATGCCGTGCGAACCACGGCGCCCGGAGGGCTTCTGCCACGATGGCCTGCGACAGCGATGACGTGTGCAGATCGGCGGCCTGTTTCGCTCGCACCATCGGCGCCATCAACCATGCGGGAAGCACCGCCCAGCCAACTCGCAATCCCGGTGCGAGTATCTTCGACGTCGAGCCGAGCGTGACAACGTTTGCTCCGTAGGCACGGATCGATTCGATCGGCGCATCGCGATGTCGCAACTCGCCGTAAGGGTCGTCCTCGATGACCAGGAAGCCGTACCGATCGGCAAGTGCCGCGAGGTGCCGCCGGCGCTCACACGACAACGTGGCTCCCGAGGGGTTCGAGAAATTCGGCACCACATAGACGAGCTTCGGCCGCAGACCGCCAGCGAGAAAAGCCTCGAGCCGTGTCGTGTCGAGACCTTCGCCATCTTGTTCGATCGGGACAATGTGGGGCTTCTCGGCGCGCATCGCCTGCAACGCGCCAAGGTAGGACGGCGACTCGACCACCACGATGTCGTCGCGGTCGACAAGCGTGCGCGCCAACAAATCCAGCGCCTGCTGCGATCCCGTGGTGATGAGCACGTTCGCCGGATCGGCACCGGGCGCCACCATCGCTCGTAACTCGTCGCAACCTTCGCTCGGCCCATACTGCAAGGCGGCACGCGCCGCGGCCTCGGTTGCAAAGAGCTGGGCCGCGATCGCGCCCAACTCGTCGACAGGGAACAACTCCGGTGCTGGCAATCCTCCGGCCAACGACAAGATGTGCGGCTGGCCGGTGAGCCGCAGCAGATCGCGGATCGTCGAAGACGTAGAACCTCGGGCGCGCTCGGACAACAGGGCTTGCATCGTCTCACCGGAGCACACGCGTGCCGCGCGAACAAGAGCGCGCTTATCCGGGGACCCGAAATCCCACCCACGACACCGCAACCTGTGATGACAATGGAGCAATGACCCGCCGTGCCGATCTCGCCGAGTTCCTGCGGGCGCGCCGCGGCGCCCTATCGCCCGCCGACGTCGGGCTCGCCCCGGGGATACGCCGCCGTACCGTCGGCTTGCGTCGCGAGGAGGTCGCGATGCTCGCCGGGGTCTCGGTGAGTTGGTACACCTGGTTGGAGCAAGGGCGCCCGATCAACGCGTCTGACGACGTGCTCGATGCCTTGGCGCGCACGCTGCGCCTCGACCTCGTCGAGCGTGACTATCTGCGCGCGCTGGCCGGCCATCCACGACGAAGAGCGATCGATCCGTTGCGCGACGCGGTCCCTCCAGAGCTGCAATGCCTCCTCGACGCGCTGGATCCGTGCCCGGCCTACGTGCTCGGGCCTCGGTGGGACTTTCTTGCATGGAACAACGCACAACGACGACTGCACCCGCCGATCGACGCTCTGGCACCCGAGGAACGCAACCTGGTATGGCTGCTGTTCGCCGATGCTGAGGTCCGCGCTCTGGTTGGCGATTGGGAACTCGAAGCGCGGCGGGTGCTGTCACAGTTCCGTGCCGAGACCACGCCGATCCGCGACGATCCTGCGGTCGGTGAGCTCGTACGACGCCTGCGCGATGCGAGCCCCGAGTTTGCGGCGTGGTGGCCACGCCACGATGTCGGCGGCTTCGAGCGACGCACCCGCACGTTCCATCATCGCGAGGCCGGCCTGTTGCGTTTCGACCATCAACAATTGCTCCCGGCCGGCGAACCCGATCTTCGCGTGATCGTGCACCTGCCCCTCGCCGGCGACGACTCAATCGAGCGCCTCCAAGCCGTTGCGATTGTGCCACCCCACAGAGGTTCAGCGGACAGGTGAAGCGTCGCGGGCGTGCCGTCCGAGATGATCGGTCGACGGGTGCTGTGCCGCTCAGCTCACGGCGATGTCCTTCACGACCCCGAGCGTGTGCGTGCCGGCCAACTTGTCGGCCAGGTAGTCAGGTGCCTCGTGCGTGTCGATGAACCAACCGGTCGGACACATCGTGAGGATCTCGACGAACGAAAATCCTTCGTCGTTCAACTGGGCCTCGAACGCGCGGGTCAACATCTTGCGCGTGCGCGCCACGTTGCCGGCGTTGTTCACCGCGCAGCGACCCACGAACGCGACGCCCTCGAGGTCGGCCAGCATGTTGCTGAGCCGAATCGGATAGCCGTGCTCGCGACCGTCGCGTCCCTCGAGCGTGTTCTTCGTGCGTTGCCCGAGCACGGTGGTTGCGGTGATGTGGCCGCCGGTCTCGCCGAACACACCGTTGTTCAACATGATGCACGTGACGCGCTCGCCGCGCGCCGCAGTGTGGATGACCTCCTGCAGACCCTCGTTGACCATGTCGCCATCGCCTTGGATGGTGTACACGACCGCGTTGGGCTTGGCCCGCTTCACGCCGGTAGCGAGCGACGGCGCACGGCCATGCAAGGCCTGCAATACCTCGCAATCAAGGTTGTTCGAAAAGCCGGTGTAGCAGCCGATACCGAACACGCCGATCGCGCGGTTGATGACATCAAGCTCTTCGATGATCTCGAGTACCGACCGCATCGCAATCGGCTCGCCACAGCCCGGACAAAGGTGATGTGCGCCGACATCGATGAGCGAAGGGGTGAAGTCGTCAACCAATCGCGCATCGTCAGGCGCGTCGGTTGTCGACAAGACACGCAGTCCTTCGACACGTTGCACACGCAGCTCGCTCATGCGATTCCTCCGAGTTCACTCAACACACCCTCGATGCGTCGCCGCAACACTTCGACATCGAAGTCGGGCGCGATACCAAAGCCCGATGAATCGAGGCTCAACCCACCGATGAACCGCACCGGCACAGCACCTTCGAGCGACAACCGAACGTCGTCGACCATCTGACCTTGGTTGTTCTCGTACACGGCGACCAGCTTGGCGCCGACCACTGCGTCTCGAAGCGCGACGTCGGGAAACGGGAACAACGAGATCGGCCGCACGTAGCCCACGCGATGGCCTTCCGCGCGAAGTTGCGCGACCGCGTAGCGCACGTACTTGCCAGCAGTGCCGAACGCGACCACCACGAGATCGGCATCATCGCACGAGCCGATATCAACCAGCCGCTCGACACCTGCGACCATCGCCGCTGTCTTGGCCGCGGCGCGCAGGTAGTAGTCGGCAAGGTCGTAGCCGACGTCGTCGCGCTGCTTGGTATCACCGAGCGGCGACACCAGCTTGGCGCGCCCACTGCCGCTCGACGATCCGTCGAGGGCCCAGTCCTTCGCGGGCACCGGCCCGAAATCGATCGGTTCGATCGACACCGATTGATACGTGTGCGCGATGTAGTAGTCGGCAAAGAGCATCACCGGATTGCGCCACACATCGGCAAGGTGAAACGCTCGCTGCGCGAGTACGGCGGCCTCGGCCACGTCCATCGGTGCCAGCACCGGGGTGCGATAGTCGCCGTGACCACCGCCGCGGGTGGCCTGGAAGTAATCGCCTTGCGCGCGTGCCATGTTGAGGATGACCAACGGCAAATGTGCCATGGCTGCCTCAGCGATCGACTCCTGCATCAAGGACAAGCCCTGCCCGGTGGAGCCTGTCGCGGCACGCGTACCCGTCGACGCGGCACCCCACGCCATGCCCACGGCTTCGAGCTCGCTCTCGGCGTTGACACACGATCCGCCGACGCCAGGCAGGCGCTTGGCCATTTGCTCGAGCACTTCGGTGAACGGTGTCATCGGATAGCCGGCAAAGAATCGACAGCCTGCCGCGATCATCGCCTCTGCGATCGCCTGGGAACCTTCCATCAGCTCGCTGGTCACAACTCCTCACCCTCGGCCACGCTGAGCTCCATCGGGGCCGCCAACTTGTACACCTGGAACACGAAGTCGGGGCAGATCTGCGAACAAGCCTTGCATCCGGTACACCCGGGCAACAGGAGCGGAAAGCGATAGCCACGCGCGTTCACGACGTGGGTAGTCATCACCAACACATTCGGCGGGCACGCATCGATGCAGAGGTCGCAGCCTTTACACGCCTCGGTATCGATCACCACATGCCCGCGCGTCAGCACGCCGCTCATCTGCTCACCATCGCCTTCTGGCGGGGGCTCATGACGCCGACCATGCAGGAACGAGGTCGCGCTCGACCGAATCGAAGCCGGCCCGCAGCGCGGCC
>JAYUFA010000334.1:0-1774 GCA_043738925.1 Actinomycetota bacterium | reverse complement strand
GATGTTGCCCCCGGATTTGAGACACTTCGTTTCGGGCGAAGGCTCGAGGGAAGGGGGCCGGGATGGCTCGTCCGCCGAAGTATCCGGCAGAGTTTCAGCGTGAGGCAGTGGAGTTGGTCGTGTCGACCGGTCGGACTCATGTCGAGGTCGCGAAGTCGTTGGGGATCAGCGCGGGCACGCTTGGGAACTGGGTTCGTGCGGCCCGTAAGGGCCGGTTGCGAGCGGCTGACCCGACCAGTCTGAGCGAGTCCGAACGTGACGAGCTGCGCCGGTTACGCAAAGAGCTCATCGAGGTCAAAGCGGACCGTGACATTCTGCGCAAGGCGGCGGCCTATTTCGCACGGGAGACGATGCGGTGATCGCTTGCCGTTTCGTTGAGGATCATCAAAGCGAGTACCCGATCACACGCCTGTGCCGTCTGGTCGGATTGTCACGGGCCCGGTTCTATCGCTACCTCGCCCCGCCGTCGCCGGCGGCGTTGGCCCGCCAGGTCGCTGTCGATCTGCTGGTCGGGGTGATCGACGACATCTATGTGTCCTCGAGGCGCACCTATGGGGTGCCGAGGGTGTGGGGCCAGTTACGCCGTCGCGGTTATCTCGTGACCCGCAAGACCGTCGCCAAACTGATGCGCCAACAGGGATATGTCGGTGCTCACACCCGCAAGAGATGGCGGCGCGGTCACCGCGACGTGGCCCCGTTCGGCGACTGGTTGAACCGCCAGTTCCACGCCGAGCAGCCAAACGAACGTTGGGTCGCGGACATCACCGAGTTCTCCACCGGTGAAGGCAAACTGTTCCTCGCCGGAATCCGCGACCTGTGCCACCGTGGCATCGTTGGCTGGGCAATCGGCGAACACCAAGACGCCGCTCTGGTCGTCGACGCGTTAACGATGGGCCTCGGGCGCACCGCCGTCGACGCGGACGGGCTGGTCCATCACAGCGACAAGGGCACGCAATACACCTCCAACGAGTTCGTGATGGCCGCCGGACACGCTCGACTGCAGCTGTCGTTCGGATCAACCGGTGACTGCTTCGACAACGCCGCGATGGAAACCTTCTGGGCGAGGTTGAAAACCGAGATCGCCTGGATCCGCGGCAGCACCCACTTCGACACCCGCGACCAAGCCCGCCGCTACCTGTTCGAGTTCATCGAAGTCTTCTACAATCGTCAACGTCACCAAACCGGCCTCGGCCACCTCACACCAGCCGAGTACGCCACCAAGTTCAGACATCACACATAAATCAGTGTCTCAACAACGGGGGCAACATCAAGAAGCCCATGACACAAAGAGGATTCGATCTGTGTCTTTCGGTCGGTTCATACGGTCGTCGTTATGCGTCGTTCGTTTATGCGCCGGTGATGACAGCGCGTGGGTTCCATTTGGAGGTGTTGAGCGACGGCTCACGTGGTTGATCAGCACGGGTGATATAGCTCTGTGCCCGAGACGCCGATAGCGGCAAGACTGAGTCACGATGTCGTACGCCACGGTCAACAACCTGAACATGTATATCGAGGCCCAAGGGGAGGGTGCGCCTCTGCTGCTGCTCCACGGCGGATCGGGGACCGCAGAGTATTTCTCGAAGGCGGTTCCGTATTTCGCCGACCAGTTCCGGGTGATCGTGGTCGAGTTGATGGGACATGGGCGCACCGGCGACGATGTCGATCGTTCGTTCCGTTACCACGACATGGCCGAGGACATGGTCGAGTTCATGCGCGTGCTGGGGATCGAGAGCGCCTCGATTCTCGGGTACAGCGACGGCGGGATCGTCGGTCT
>JAYUFA010000333.1:0-4757 GCA_043738925.1 Actinomycetota bacterium | reverse complement strand
CGTCGATCTTCGACGAGGATGCGCGCTTCAGCCTGAAGACCTTCGGCGTGCCCGAGGCATGCCCGCTTGTCGTGCCCGAGTGCTTTTCGAACAAGACTCCCGAACAGATCGCAACGATGGTCGACGACACGATGGATCAACTCGTCGCGATGCTCACCAAGGATCGCGTGCAGTTCACCGAGCTTCCTCAGTTCTCGAAGATGGTGCTCGAATCCGCACCCGAACTCATCTACCGCGGTGACGACCTGCTGGACGCGTTCGACGACATGCAGCGCGGCTTTGTCGCGAACGGATGGAGCGACGGTTTACCGCTCGTCCCTCCAACCCATGCGAAGGTCGAGGCGATGATCGCCGCGTCGGGTCGCGAAGGCAGCGAGGTGGTCGGATTGTTCGCTCCCGGCTTCGGCATCGGTACGGTGCGCAAGATCGCGGCCAACGCCGTGATGGCGGGCTGCGCGCCGAACACGATGCCCGTGATCCTCGCGATGATGGACTGCGTCCTCGAACCGTCGATCGGTCTTCGCACGTGGGCAATGTCGACCGGACCGCAGGCACCGGTGGTACTGGTGTCCGGCGCCATCGCCGACGAGATCGGCATGAACCGCGGCATCTGCGCACTCGGTCCGGGGTCGATCTCGCAAGTCAACGTCGCAATCGGCCGGGCGCTTCGACTGATCATGATGAACGTCGGACTGTCCTATCCCGGCATTAGCGACATGGACACCATCGGGACGCCGATGAAGTTCTCGTGCTGCGTCGCCGAGAACGAAGCGAAGACCCCATGGCAGCCGTGGCGGGTGCAACAAGGCTTCGCGGCGCATCAGAGCACGGTCAGCGTCAACGTTCCGTATGGCATGACCGAGTTCTTCGACTTCAAGAACTCGACCCCTGAGCTGCTCATCGAGACGTGGGCCACTCTCACCTCACAGGCCTGTGGCACACCCGCGGCCGGAGCCTGGCTCATCAAGACCAATGCACCGCTCGAAGCTGGCTATCCGTTCCACGGAACCTTCGCCAACCTGTTACTTATGGCGCCCGATCACGCCAACGTGTTCGCGAACGCCGGCTGGACGCCGCGCGACATCAGCGAGGCGATTCATCACGAAACAAAGTTGACCTTCCGTCAGATCATGCTCAACCAGGAGTACGACTCGTTCCGCACCGCGCATCCCGAGCTGCTCTGGTTGCTCGACGCGCCCGACACGATGGTCACCGTGAACCCCTCGCCGGAATGCTTCGAGTTCTTCGTCGTCGGCGCGTCCGCTGGGCGCAGCCAGTTCTGCTTCGGGGGAACAAACACCGTTACCAAACCCGTGCGCGCCATCTCTCCGTGACCAGTCGAGGGCGACAGAAGATCAAGGCTTCGCTGCACCTCGCGCGCGAGATGGTGCAGGCCATGTACGACGAAGGCCTCAAGCCCGGCGATCGCTACCTCACCGAAGCCGAAGGCATGAGCACGTACGGGGTCGGTCGCGGAACGTACCGCGAGGCCATCCGCTTCCTTGAGCTCCAGGGGGTGATCGTGATGCGGTCAGGGCCAACGGGTGGAGTCGAGGTCAGCCAACCCGATTGGCACAATCTCGCGTCGACCATCGCGCTGTTGATGCAGTTCGCTGATGCTCCACTTGGATCGATCCTCGAAGCGCGGATCGCCATTGAACCAGGCATGGCCGAACTCGCGGCGCGTACCGCGACCGACAGCGACATCACCGACATGGCCACGCAGGTGACGCTCATCACGGCAAGTGTCGGGAAGTACAAGGTATGGAACGCCGCGTACAACGCGTACTGGGCCACGCTCGCAGCGAGCACACACAACCCGTTGTTGGCCAGCCTGAGTCCTGCGTTGCGCGCGATCGTCAACAGCGGCGGCTTCGTGCCGAACGAACTGTTTCGCATCGAGATCGCCGAGCGACTCAGCGTCCTGCACCGCGCCATAGCCGCTCGTGACCCGAACGCGGCACGCGACGCAATGTCGGGTATCGACCGATCGTTTCAACGGCGCCTCAGCGACGGCTATCCCCGACAGTTCGATCGCGTGGTGTGCTGGCCCGACATCGAGACGGCAGATCCTCCAGCGGAGTAAAACGCTTGCCTTGTTCAGGGGGAGTCCTAGCGACCGACCGTGACGAGGTGGCGCCAATGCTGCACCCACGTCGGCGCCACGTCCGGTTCGTTCTCAGGACGCGGCGCAGTGACACCGAACAACGTCGTGTAACTCGGCGTGGGTGACGATCCCTCGGAACCAACGCCGGTCCATGCGGCAATCGTTTCATCGAGCGATGTCGCGCTCTCGAAAAGCGCGAGATGCGACCCTGCGCCGCGCGCACCCGCGGCGTCGGTCGTGAACAGCTGTCGTGATCGCGGCGCTGCGCTCGGCACTGCGACCGACGCCAGCCACGAGTGGGCATCGCCCCCCGGCGCGCGCCAGTCGTTTTGCACCGACGTCAACGTTTGCACCGCGTGCTGAGACACGTCGGCATCGACGGTCAGCAACATCGTGGCAAAGTCGACGCGATACAGATCGTCGATGCGCCCGACGTCGCGCAGCGCTTGTGCCCGCGGTCGAACCGACGCCCATGCCTCCTCCTCATTTGCGTAGTCGGCTTCGGCGACCGAGAGAAACGGTGACGCGCAGTAGCCCGGCCCGACGGCCTCGTAGCGGTGCATCGCGGTGAAGGAGCCGTTCTCGATCGCATCGGGCAGATGAACCTCGTTGTACCAACGGTGGTACTCGTCGCCGACGCCTTCATTCGGTGTCGACCACACGATGAACGACATACGTGCCTTGTAGCCGAACATGGGGCCTCCTGGCGAACGAGCGAACAAGGCGGACTGTAGTTGCAGACGGCGTGGACGAAAGCGACGCGACTAACGTCAAATGGATGAACGCAGCAGCACCAGATGCAGCCGAAGACGCACCTCCGGGCGGGCCGCCGCCATGGATCGATGAGACCATCCAACAACAGATCGGCTGGCGCGACGGCGACATCGTCATTGCCGTGCCACCCAAGAGCGGAACGACGTGGACGATGAACATCGTTCACCAGTTGCGTTCGGGGGGCGACGCAACCTTCGCCGATATCTACAGCGAGGTGCCGTGGATCGAGTTCGTCTCGGCACCCACGAAGACCGTCGCCGAGATTGTCACCGCCATCGACGCGATGCCGACCGACCGCCGCCGAGCATTCAAGACTCACGCCGGACCGGGCGTGCTGCCGTTCCAGATAGCCGGTGCCGGAATCGACGTGCGCTATGTGGTCGTCGTACGCAGCCCTAACGAGGCGCTCGCCTCATTTCGACCGTTCATCGCTGCGCATTCCGACGCATGGTTCGATCTGTGGCAGGTACCAAAGAACGCGCTCATCGGCACCAACCTCGACGAGTTCTTCGTCGGGATGGGCAGCCATATGTTGGTGCCGATGGTGTTCGGCTTCCTGGCCGCGTGGTGGCCGATGCGCCACGCTCCGAACGTGCATTTCGTGCACTACGCCGACCTGAAACGCGACCCGGCGTCATCCATCCGCGGCATCGCCGACTTCCTCGGCTTCGCGGTCTCCGACGCGCAATGGCCAGCGATTCTGGAATACACATCGTTCGCCTGGATGAAAGCGCATGAGGACAAGTTCGAACTGCGCGGTGTCACCGAGGTTCCGATCCTCGACCCCGGGGCGATGATCCGCAAGGGCCAGGTCGGTGCGAGCGGCGAGGATGGAGTCACCCCGGAGATCGCTGCGGCTACAGCCGCTATCGGTCGAACCATCCTTACCGACAACGCCGCGTTCGATTGGGTGTACTGCGGCGGCGCACTCCCAGAGTGACCATGACACCACACGCCGACGTACTCCAAGAACTTGGCTTTTACACGCTCGCCGGCCAGCCGCGTTCCGCACGCGAGCTGGTGGCCGAAGTCCGTGAGGCCGAAGCACTCGGTCTCGGAACGGCGTTCATTTCCGAGCGCTACAACAAGAAGGAAGTGGCCACGCTGTCAGGCGCTGCGGGCGCGGTGAGCGAGCGCATCACCATCTCGACCGCGGCCACCAATCACAACACGCGCCACCCCTTGGTCACCGCAGGCATCGCTCGCACGATGCAGAGCCTCACCGGGGGCCGGTTCGTGCTCGGCCTCGGCCGTGGCATTCCGCAGATGCAAGACGCCTACGGCATCGGACGGATCACGACCGCCCAGATGGAGGACTTCGCGGGCATCATGCGTCGCCTGTTTCGTGGCGAGGTCATCGTCGGACACAACGGCCCAGCAGGCTCCTGGCCCGTCCTGCATCTCGACGCGACGCTCGACGAGCACCTGCCGATGGGCGTGGTCGCGTTCGCCAAGAACACCCTTGAGCTCGCGGGCCGTTGCTTCGACGAGGTGGTGCTCCATACGTTCTTCACCGACGAGACCACCGCTCGTTGCGTGAGCACGGTCAAGAACGCGGCCGAGCGAGCCGGACGCGACCCGACCGCCGTAAAGGTGTGGTCGTGCTTTGCGACCGTCAGCGACGCGGTTCCTGATGATGAGCGGCTCATGAAACTCGTCGGACGCCTCGGGACCTACCTCCAGGGCTACGGAGCGCTCCTTGTCCGCACGAACCGCTGGGACCCAGCGGTGCTCGAACGATTCCTCGCCGACCCAGTCGTTTCGTCCGTTCGTGGACTCGACGTGAGCGCGACCACCGAGCAGCTTGAGCACGTCGCCGCGCTCATCCCCGATGAGTGGCTGGCGTCTTGCGCGACCGGCAACCCCGACCAGTGCG
>JAYUFA010000332.1:0-12637 GCA_043738925.1 Actinomycetota bacterium | reverse complement strand
CCGAGGACGCCGACGATCAGGCGTTGGCGACGGTGCGCTCGGTCGTGTCGTCCTTTGGCGCCGATGTGGTCGCGCTCGCACCCGATCGGCACGACGCTTTGGTTGCGGTCGTGTCCCATGTGCCGCATCTGACCGCGGTGACCTTGATGGGCCTCGCCGCGGCGCGTGCCGAGGAACATGCTGCGCTGTTACGCCTCGCCGCGGGTGGGTTCCGTGACATGACCCGCATAGCGTCTGGGCATCCGGCGATCTGGCCCGACATCTGCTCGGAGAACCGTGTCGCGATCGTCGAGACGCTCGACGGTCTCATCGGCGGCCTGCAACGCATGCGCGACGCCGTCGACACGAGCGACCGCGACATGCTGTTGACCTCGTTGATCGAGGCGCGGGCGGCTCGCCAGAATCTGCCGGCACGAGGGGCCGCGCGGTCAGAGCATGCAACGGAGATGCGCATCCCGGTGCCCGATCGCGTCGGCGTACTCGCCGAGATCACCACATTGGCGGCCGAGCTCGGTGTTGACTTGTTCGATATCGAGATCGCCCACTCGGCGGAAGGCACTCGCGGCGTGCTCATCGTGGTCGTCGAATCGGAACGGGCCGAACGGTTCCGTGAGGCGTTGCTCGACGAAGGATTCCGGCCCTCGATGCAGCCGCTGCGATGAGCGCGTCCGATCTGTGGCCGGCACCCCTCGCTCTGCGAGCGGTGAACGCCACGGTCGAGCTGCCCGGCTCGAAGTCGATCACCAATCGTGCCTTGGTCCTGGCGGCACTGGCCGACGCGCCGGGAGTGATTCGTGCACCGCTGCGAGCGCGCGACACCGAGCTCATGGCTGCAGCGCTTCGGTCGTTGGGTGTGTCTATCGTTGACGATGGCAATGATTGGGTGGTGACACCAACGCCGTTGCACGGCGGTTCGGTCGACGTTGGCAACGCCGGCACGGTCATGCGCTTCGTTCCGCCGTTCGCTGCTCTTGCCCACGGGGTCACCACGTTTCATGGCGATACGCGCGCCGGCGAACGTCCACTAGCGGTCGTGCTCGATGCGCTGCGCGCGCTCGGTGTTGCGATCGACGGTGATCGCGTGCCGTTCGTGCTTCGCGGCACGGGCCGCGTACGCGGCGGCCGTGTGGACATCGACGCGTCGGCGTCGAGCCAGTTCGTCAGCGCATTGTTGCTTGCCGCGGCGCGGTATGACGAAGACGTCGAGATCGTGCACCACGGTCCGCCTGTGCCATCGCAACCTCACATCGAGATGACCGTTGCGATGCTGCGCGCCGCCGGCGTGGCAGTGGAAAGTGACGACGATCGATGGTCGGTGGCACCCGGCCCGATTGCCGCGCGCGACCTGACCGTAGAACCCGACCTTTCGAACGCCGCGCCGTTTCTGGCCGCGGCGATGGTCACGGGTGGCACCGTGCGCGTGAGGCGTTGGCCAAGGGTCACCATCCAACCCGGTGACCAGCTCCGAGCGTTGTTCGCGGCGATGGGCGGCGTGATGTCCTTCGAAGGTGACACGCTCGTTGCGCAAGGTCCGGCCGTAGGTGAGCTGGTCGGGATCGATGCCGATCTGCATGATGTCGGCGAGCTGGCACCCGTGATCGCGGCGGTGTGCGCGCTGGGCAACTCGCCCTCGCATCTTCGTGGCATCGCCCACCTCCGCTCACATGAGACCGATCGGCTCGCGGCGCTCGTCGCCGAGCTGTGCGCGCTCGGCGCGAACGTTCACGAACTCCCTGATGGCCTTGCGATTGACCCGGCGCCGTTGCACGCGGCCACGTTTCACACCTACGAGGATCATCGCCTCGCCACGGCGGCGGCAGTGCTCGGACTCGTCGTGCCGGGCGTGCAGGTGGAGAATGTGGCGACGACGCACAAGACTCTGCCCGGGTTCGTCGAGCTCTGGTACCGCACGCTGGAGGGATCGTGATGCCGAGCACCGATGTATCCAAGCAGCTACACGTGATCGCCATCGACGGGCCCGCGGGCTCAGGCAAGTCGACCGTGGCGCGCGCGCTGGCGAAGCGGCTCGGGCTCGAATACCTCGACACTGGCGCGATGTACCGGGCGGTGGCATTCGCGGCGATCGCCCGCGGCGTCGACGTGGAAGACCTGGAGCGCGTGGCCGAGATCGCCGAGACGGCGCGTATCGATGTCGATGACAAAGGCGTTCGCATCGATGATTTGGACGCGACGATTGAGATTCGTGGCCCCGAGGTCACGCGCGCGGTCAGCATCGTGGCGGCCAACCCGCGCGTGCGCGCTGCGTTGCGTGACTTGCAACGCCAGTGGGCTCGTCGCCGAGGCGGGGGCGTGCTTGAGGGCAGAGACATCGGCACCGTCGTGTTCCCCGATGCCGTGCTCAAGGTGTATCTCACCGCTGAGGCTGAAGTACGCGCGGCGCGTCGCACCAACGAGGTGCGAGAATTGTCGTACGAATCGGTTGCCGCCGATATCGCGCGCCGCGATGCGCTCGACTCCGGTCGTCAACACGGTCCGCTGGCGCAAGCCGCAGACGCGATCCACGTCGACACAACCGATCTCACTATCGATGGCGTGGTTGAGAAGATCATGGAGCTGATTCCTTGAGCGGCGAAGCAGCACCACGTGGCGAGCCGCACATTGGCCGCCCGATGACGCGTGGAGATCGTGTCGTGTACGCCTGCACGCGCGCACTGATTCTTGCGGTGTCGAAGTTGATCTTTCGCGTCGAGGTCGAAGGACTCGAGCATTTTCCGCGGACCGGCGCCTGCGTGGTGGCGCCGGTGCACCGCAGCAACCTCGACACACCGATTCTCGCGTGGGTCACCCGTCGCCGGCTGCGATTCATGGGCAAGGACAGTTTGTGGAAGTCGCGTTTCGGCAACTGGTATCTCACGGCTCTCGGCGGGTTCCCGATCGAGCGCGGCACAGCCGATCGTGAAGCACTACGCGCGTGTCAGGCGATCATCGAACGCGGTGAGCCACTCGTCATGTTCCCCGAGGGCACGCGTCGCGACGGCGAGTCCATCACCGAGCTGTTTGACGGGCCGGCGTTCATAGCGGCACGCAGCGGTGTGCCGATCGTCCCTATCGGCGTCGGTGGCAGTGAACGCGTCATGCCGAAGGGCGCCAAGATGATCCGGCCGAAGAAGATCGTGTTGGTGATCGGCGAGCCAATCGTGCCACCCGTGTCGACCGGTCGCGCGTCGCGTCGCGTTATCCACGAGTTGACCGAGCGCTTGGAGACCGATCTGCAAGTGTTGTTCGATCGGGCGCAACACCGCGCGGGCGTTCGCTAAGTCTCCTTGGCCCGAGTGTCGAAATCGCGCCATGCCGTTCGTCGATTCGACAGCAGGCGCGAGAATGCGCAACGAAAGGTGAATCCTGATGCAATACATGCTCTTGATCTACAGCGCGCTTGAAGCTGGGCCAGCCGAAGGCACGCCGGCGCAAGACGCGATGAACGCGGCGTACTTTGCGTTCAGTCAGAAGGCGTTGGAGGCCGGCGTCATGCATGCCGGCGCGCCGCTCCAAGGCGTTGACACTGCCACCACGGTGCGCGTGCGCTCCGGCGAGCGCGTGGTTACTGATGGGCCGTTCGCCGAGACGAAGGAGCAACTGCTCGGCTACTACTTGCTCGATTGCGCCGATATCGACGAAGCCAATGTGTGGGCCGCCCAGATTCCGACTGCCACCTACGGCTCCATCGAGGTGCGCCCGGTGCTGATGATTCCCGGGATGTGAACGCTGGGCCAGTACCCGAGGCGCTTCTGCGTGTCGTCCGCGACGAGTGGCGCGCTCTGATCGCGACGCTTGTGCGGGATCTGCGTGACCTCGACTTGGCCGAGGACGCGGCGCAGGAGGCGGTGGTGCAGGCGTTACGGACGTGGCCGAAAACCGGTGCACCCGACCGGCCCGGCGCGTGGCTACTCACCACCGCGCGTCGAAAGGCTATCGATCGGCTTCGTCGCGATGGCCAATACGGCGAGAAGGTGCAGCTGTTGCTTGCGTCAGAGGAGCGCGCGTTGGCTGCGTCGTCATTGCGAGACCCGGCAGAGGTGCACGCTGAGCGACACGAGGATCAGCACACCGATCACGTCGGCGACGACCAGCTCGCGTTGATCTTCGCGTGTTGTCACCCGGCGGTGTCGACGGAAGCACAGGTCGCACTTACGTTGCGCTCACTGTGCGGTCTCAGCACCACCGAGATCGCCCGCGCGTTCTTGGTACCTGAGGCGACGATGGCCCAGCGGCTGGTTCGGGCCAAGCGAAAGCTTCGCGACGCTCGCGTTCCCTTTTCGGTTCCTGAGCCCGCCGAGTTGACGAAGCGCGTCGACTCGGTGCTGATCGTGGTCTATCTCGTGTTCAACGAGGGGTATGGCGCGTCGGCGGGGGAGCACACAATTCGTGGAGCGCTTTGCGCGGAGGCCATTCGCCTCGCGCGCCTTCTGGCGCGCCTACTGTCCGGCGACGCCGAAGTGCTCGGGCTGCTCGCGCTGTTGTTGCTCACCGAAGCGCGCCGCACAGCGCGTCTCGATGAGTTCGGCGACCTCGTGCCGCTGGACGAACAAGACCGCGAGCGTTGGAACGCCGCCATGATCGAGGACGGCCTCGCCGTTCTCGCTCGTGCCGCTGCAATCGAGAGCGCCGGGCCCTACCAGTTGCAGGCCGCGATCGCCGCGTTGCACGATCTGGCTCCCGCCGCGCATCGCACTGACTGGGCCGCGATCGCGACGTTGTACGGCGAGCTCGAACGCACGGCGCCGTCGCCAATGATCCGCGTCAATCGGGCGGTCGCCATTTCGTTGGCCGATGGCCCGGAGGCAGGTCTTGCACACCTCGCGTGCGTCGATGCGAACGAGTTGGCGGAGCGTCACGTGTATCACGTCGCGCACGCGGACCTGTTGTGGCGCAGCGGAGCGTTCGGGCCTGCTCTCGTCGCGTATGACGAGGCGCTGCGCTTGGCGCCGACGGGAGGCGAACGTCGATTTCTGACAAGACGCATCGCGGCGCGCCGTTCGTCGATGAACGCTGCGAACGAACAGTCAGGTCGCTAGGGCGGCGAGAACGTCGCTCGCCTGCACGTGGCGGTCGTTCACTGCTGGACGAGCATCGACCGGGCCGCCGAGACCGAACGTTGCCGCGACATCGATGGCCGAGAGCAGATCGCGTAAGTTCCGTGGTGGAGGGAAATATTCGTCCTCCTCGGTGATACGCGCTTCTTCGACGCCGTGGCGCGGCGCGAGGCGAGCGATTACGGAAGCGACGAGGTCCTCCGGCGCGCTTGCTCCCGCGGTGACGCCGATGACACCGCTCAGGTCGTCGGGCAGCTCGTCGGCGTTGTTCACGCGGAACACGCGCGCGCACCCGGATTCGTTGGCCAACTTCGCGAGAGCGACCGTGTTCGACGAGTTGGCCGAACCAATCACCACCACCGCGTCGCAGCGCGCCGCGATGGACATGAGCGCGCTCTGGCGATTGGTTGTCGCGAAGCACAGATCGCTTCGTTCTGGCTTCCACATTTGAGGAAAGCGCGCCGCGGTCGCATCGAGCACGCTCTTCCAATCGCGATGCGACAGCGTGGTCTGCGCGAGCAGCGCCACGGGTTGCTCGAACTGCGGAAGCGCGGCGACGTCAGCGGTGGTCTCGACGCGGTGAATCGAGGCGGGCGCGACAGCCATCGTGCCGACCGCTTCTTCGTGGCCTTCGTGGCCGACATAGACCACCTGATAGCCCTGGCCCGCGCGGACCTTCACCTCGTGATGGACTTTGGTGACGAGCGGGCACACCGCGTCGACGACATAACCGCCGCGTTCGCGCGCCGCGGCCACGACCTCGGGGGCCGAGCCGTGCGCCGACAACATGATCGGTCGCCCGAGCGGCACGTCGGCGATGTCGTCGACAAAGATCACGCCGAGATCCTCGAACCGTGTGACCACAAGCCGGTTGTGCACGATCTCGTGGTAGCAGTACACCGGCGGGTCGAAGGATCGAACCATCCATGCCAACGCCTTGATGGCCATCTCGACTCCGGCGCAAAAGCCGCGCGGCGCGGCGAGCAACACCCGGTCGACGTTCACGGCATCAGGCTAGAGGGCGCGCCATCGCGAGAAGCTTCTCCACGGTGTTCCAGTTGCGCGCGGTGAACGTGACACGCGGGCGAATCTTGCCGAGATCGACCAACAGACGCGATCGTCCCTGGCCGTTCGGGAGGAACAGGTACGCCTCACGACCGCGTACGCGCAATGTCTCCGGTGCGTAGGGCGCGGCGTCGAAGCGAGCGATGCGCCCGCCCTCCTCGTTCGACCGAACGAACCAAACGGCGAGCTTGGTGCCCTCGGTGCCGGGAAATGGGTTGTGCGTGACGATGTCGCTGAGCTCGGTCGCCGTGCGGACCAGCACCGGCACCTCAAGTGCGACGGCCTCGAGGATCGCATGTTCGAGCGCGGTCTCGAGAGCGTGGCCCGCGAGGGTGGGGTGGGTGAACACCGCATTCCCGCTTTGGATGTATGTGGCGACGTCGCGACAACCAACCGTCGTGCAAACAGAACGCAGTTGGGTCATGGGCAGGGACCTCCCGCCGACGTTGATGCCACGCAGAAGTGCAACGAAGGACGTCATGTCTCGATCCTGTCAGAAGAAGTCGATCATCGATGGCGCAGTCGGTGTCGAGAACACGCCGACCAGAGAACCAATGGTGCACGGCCCTCCCATATAGGCGACGGAGAAGTCGGCGATGGTGGCAGCGACTGTCGCGTGACCACCAGGCTCGAGCGAGCCGACACCACCGCGCACTCGTAACACAAAAGGACCGTCGTTGTTCTCGAGGTGCGGATCGTGCAGATCGAGGTGCACCTCGGCGTCGATGTGTGGTGAGTAACCTCGTGAGGCGACGGCGTTGCGAGCATCGACGATGCGCGCCATGTTCGGGTGTGAGTGCACTCGTTCGGCGCGGTGTCCGTGATCGAGCGTTGCGTACAGCACGTAGTCGGGAATGCGCGTGCGCAGCGCACCGGCAGTGGAGCCCATTGATTGCACGAAGCCGAAGATGGCGCGGTACGCGTCGCGATCGAGCGCGAACAGCTGTGACGCGGCGAGGTCGAAACGGCGGCCCGATTCTCGCTGCGCCGCATAGGCGAGGAACCCGACGGTCAGCCCGCCGCGCAGGAACAGGTACGCCTCGTGGGCTGCGATCGCGTGGTGGTGGTCATGCTCTGACACCGCCCAGTGCTGTGCAGATCGCGCCAACCAGCCGTTGTGCGTGGGCGCGACCGAGTCGTAGAGCGCTCGTGACTCGGCGAAGACCGCGGGCCTGACGTCGTATCCCGCGGCTGCGGATGCGGCCGGAAGGTCGGCAAGCTCGACGCGATGCCATGCGTAACTTCCCGCATACCCCCAACCCAATGACCGATACAAGGTGCCAGTGGTCGGGTAGAGGCTCGCTATGGCGTCGCCTCGCTCGCGCATGTTGTGCAGTCCGGCACGCAACACCGCGCGAGCCAGCCCGTGGCCACGCGCGTGCGGGGCCACGGTGACCCCGGCGACTCCGCCCATGCGGACGCGGCGCCCACAGATCCACTGGTTGTCCTCGTGGAAGGTCGCTGCGGCGCACAGTTCGTTGTCGATGTACGCCGCGACCACATGATCGGCGAGGGGCTGTGGTCGCTGGGGATCGGGTGCATCGGTGGTCCCGAATGCCAATCGTGAGAGCGACTCGCGCGCTGGCGCGTCGGTGGGACGAAGGGGCTCGATCGAGACGGGCATGTGGCCAGGGTAGGCACCCCAGGTCGCAACAGAACAGGCAAGTGGGCCCGTCGCCGTATCCTTGGGGACCCTATGGCCCTGTCGACCGCTGCACCTCATGCTCCCGCGCCCCCGCGCGTGGTGGCGGTCGTCGCCGACTCGGCCGCGGCTCGGGCCGGGTTGGTGCCCGGTGACGAGATCGTGGCGATCGACGGTGTCGTGCCACGCGACGTGCTCGAGTACCAAAGGCTGGTCGATGAAGGCGACCCCGTTGTCTCGGTTCGGCGAGGCGGTATCGAGACCGACATCGAGGTACGCAAGCGTGCGGGTGAGCCGCTCGGCGTGGAGGTGCACGCTGCGTTGTTCGATCAGGTGCGCACCTGCGACAACCATTGCGAGTTCTGCTTCATCTATCAGCTACCGCCCGGCATGCGGAAGAGCCTCTACGTCAAAGACGACGATTATCGGCTGTCGTTCCTCTACGGCAATTTCACGACGCTGACGCGATTCACTGAGTCCGACCTCGAGCGAGTGTTGACCGAGGGCCTTTCGCCACTGCACGTGAGTATCCATTCCGCCGACCTCGCGGCGCGAAACGATCTGTTGCGAAATCGCCGCGGTGGGCCGAGCCTGCGGTGGCTGCGGGCGTTACTCGATTACGACGTCGAGGTGCACGGTCAAATCGTCGTGTGTCCTGGCGTCAACGACGGGGACGAGCTCGATCACACTTTGGCCGAGTTGCTCGATCAGTACGCCGAGTTGTCCACGGTGTGTGTCGTACCTCTCGGCATCAGTAAGTTCAATCGTGAACCGCGCATGCGAGCGCATACCCGCGCCGAGGCGGAGCGCGTCATCGACAGCGCTTCGTTCTGGCAAGCCGCGTTCCTCGAACACGTCGGTCGTCGGGTCGTGTTCGCGGCCGATGAGTACTACTTGCTGGCCGATCGTCCGTTTCCTCCTGCTGAGTCGTACGACGGGTTCGCGATGCACGAAGACGGGGTCGGTATGGCACGCAGCTTCGGCCTTGAGTTTTTCGGCGTGGTCGACGATGTCACCGGGCCACGCGCCGGCTTCTTCGCGTCAGTCGACGGAGCGCCGGCGGCTGGGTATCGCTCACCGCGCTCGTTCGGTGATGGCAGCTCGGAGGTGCTGTTGCGGCCGCGGCGCGACGCGCCGGTTGGCGTGTTGACCGGCCCGCTTGGTGCGGCCGTCTTGGGGCCCTTGGTGGCGTCACTTCCGCGTCAGGATGTGCGTGTCATCGCCGTGGCTAACGAGTTCTTCGGGGGCAACACCGGCGTTGCCGGGTTGATGACCGGCGAGGATGTCGCGCGTGTGCTGGCCAAAGAACCGCATGGTCACCGCTACCTGCTGCCCGATGTGTGTTTGACCCGCGGAGTCTTCCTTGACGGCCTCGCGCCTGCGGATTTGCCGCGTCCGGTCGAGATCGTCGCCACCGATGGCCGGGCTTTGCGCGCTGCGCTCGCTCCGGTCGGAACGAAAGAGTACGTATGACTCGATTGCCCGTTGTTGCGATCGTCGGCCGGCCCAATGTCGGGAAGTCCACGCTTGTCAATCGCCTTGTCGGAAAGCGTGTCACCATCGTCGAGGAGCGTCCCGGCGTGACCCGCGACCGCAAAGAGGTCGAGTGCAACTGGGCGGGGCGCGACTTTATTGTGGTCGACACCGGCGGTTGGATGCCGAAGGGCGACGACCTCGACGACAAGGTGAGCAAGCAAAGCGAGCGGGCGATCAGCGAGGCCGACGCGCTGTGCTTCGTCGTCGACGGCTCGATGGGCCTCACCGACGACGACGCCAATGTGGCGCGGTTGCTGCGCGGTCTTGATCGGCCCGTGCTGTTGGTCGTCAACAAGGTTGATGACGTGCGACATGAGCCGGGTGTTTGGGAGTTCGTCTCGCTCGGCTTGGGCGATCCGCACGCGGTGAGCGCCTTGCATGGTCGTAGCACGGGCGATCTGCTCGATGCGATTGTCGCGACGTTCCCGGCCGATGAGAACGCTCCCGACGCTGGCGCCAAAGCGCGCGATATTGACGTTTCGCCGGGAGATCCGGAAGGGCCGCGCGTGTTCTCGGTCGCGATCGTCGGTCGCCCGAACGTGGGCAAGTCGACGTTGTTCAACCGTCTGATCGGCGACGAGCGTGCGGTGGTGCACGACATGCCGGGCACCACGCGCGACACCATCGATACAACAGTCGAGACACCCACCGGACCCGTGCGTTTCATCGACACCGCGGGCATGCGGCGCAAGTCGAAGATCGAAGATGGCACCGAGTTCTATTCGATGGTGCGCGCGTTGCAAGCGGTAGACCTCGCCGATGTCGCGCTGCTCGTCATCGACGCAACGGTCGGTGTGAGCGCGCAAGATCAGCGCCTTGCCGAGCGAGTCGACGCGGCCGGATGTCCCGTCGTCGTGTTGCTCAACAAGTGGGAGACGATCGAGACCGCCGAGGAACGCGCCAAGGTCAGCGCCGATATCGAGCGCAAGCTGCACTTCATCGGCGACTCGCCAGTGCTCAAGATCAGCGCGCTCACGGGGAAAGGCGTGCACAAACTGTTGCCGACCCTGGCGGAATCGATCGTCGACTATCAAAAGCGCGTACCCACGCGCAAGGTCAACGAGGTGATCATGCGCGCGCAGTCAGCGACGCCCGCGCCGCACGGTGGTCGTATTCTGTATGCCACTCAGGGCGCTACCGATCCGCCCACGTTCACCTTGTTCGCGAACAAGGAGATCGCCCCCGCGTATCTTCGCTACATCGAACGCCGGCTCCGTGAAGAGTTCTCGTTCGGTTCGACGCCGATCAAGATTCGCGTGCGGCGGCGCGACGCATAGCGGTTCTCCAGTGAATTCACCAACGGAGGGTGTGGATCGTGCCGTGGTGTGAGCCATGCGGGCGTTTCTACAGTCCGAACACGCTTTCGAACGACGGTATGTGTCCCAACGCGCACCACGTGGCCGATCCTCAGCAGGCTGCCAAGGTCCCGTGGCACTTCTGGCTGCTCCTGAGTGCGCTCGCGATCTACCTTGGTTGGCGTGTCGTGCAGGGCGTGTTGTGGATCGTCGGTTAGTTGCGGGTTCGGGCGGTCGAGCCAGTACAGTGTCGGCCTGTCACGGGCTGTGGCGCAGCTTGGTTAGCGCACTTGACTGGGGGTCAAGGGGTCGGAGGTTCAAATCCTCTCAGCCCGACAAGAAAGGTGCAGGTCAGAGCCACCCGCAGGGGTGGCTCTTGTCGTTCCGAGGCTTGACACGCTTCGCCAGGACACTGCGCCAGGAGCGCGCATCCATCAGTCGCCAGGCGACGGGACCTCTGGCGTGAGCCAACCGGTTGATCACGGTGAGGAGCAGGGGCTGATTGCTGCTAGTCGCTGAGGGCCGCAACCTGCTCGACCCGACCGATAGCTCGGGCGGGGTCGGCCCGGGGCTGGTCGGCGCGGTCGCTGTCGGCATGCAAGACGCCGTTCATGCCGGAGGTTGCGCTCGTCATCTTGGCGTGGAGCAGTCGTTCGTGATCGACCGGCGCAGCTACCGCCGAATGCCGGGCCGGTGTCGTAGTGCTCTAGCTGGAATTTGACCGGCCGCAGTAGGTTGGGGCGGAGGGGGCTGGAAGCATCCAGTGTCCCGGACGGGGGGTGTCGCCGATGCGCCGATGCGGTGTTTCTGCGGTGCTTGCTTTGGTGTTGTCGTTGGTTTCGGCGGTGACGATGTCGGCGTCTGTCGCTGCGTCGTCTGGGTCGCCGACGCCGATTTCCGCATCAGCCCTCGCGTCGTTGGCGCCTCAGGCGGCGTTGCCGGGTGCGTCGAAGTTCGTGGCGGTAACCCCGACGCGCGTACTCGACACCCGTATCGGCTTGGGTTCGACGGGTTCGGTTCCACCCGGAGGCACGGTCACGCTGGTCATGCCGGGACATGGTGGCGTTCCCGTTTCCGGGGTGACGGCGGTGTTGTTGAACGTGACGGTGGCCGAAGCCACCGGGCCGGGGTTCGTGCAGGTGTTTCCGACCGGCCAAGCGGCGGTGGGCGCGTCGAGCAACCTCAACATCGAGTACGCCGGACAGACGATCCCCAACCTGGTCGTCGCGCCGCTCGGCGATGTCGGGCAGGTGAGCCTGTTCACCATCGGGGGCGGGCATCTGATCGCGGACGTGTTCGGATACTTCAATGCCGCTTCGGTGTCGGTGGATGGCCGGTACGTGCCGGTGTTCCCGAACCGTCTGCTCGACACCCGGATGCAGTCACCGGGCAAGCTCGCTGCCGGGGGCAGCGTGCGGGTGCAGATCGCCGGGCGTAGCGGCGTCCCCGCCGCCGGGGCCTCGGCCGTGGTGTTGAACGTGACCGCGACCGAAGCGACCGGCGCCGGGTACTTGCAGGTGCTCCCCACCGGACAGGCAGCGTTCGGGTCGTTCTCGAACCTGAATCTGGTACCGGGGCAGACCATGCCGAATCTGGTCGTGGTCCCCGTCGGATCGGACGGGTCGGTGACGGTGTTCTCCGAGCGTGGGACCCACGTGTTGGTCGATGTGTTCGGCTATTTCACGAACCAGACCGCAGACCTGTCCAGCGACGGATTGTTCGTGCCGCTCAGCCCGACACGGCTATTGGACACACGCCCTGACGCCAAGCCGGGGGCCGGGACGGTCACGTCGATCACCCCGGCCGGGAAGGCCGGGTTGCCGTCGTCGGGCGTGGAGGCACTGTTCGGGACCCTCACCGCGACCGAAGCGTCCGGTGGCGGCTACATCCAGGTTGCCCCAGGACCGGCCGCGACCGCGCCGCTCGGGTTTTGGTCCAACGCCAACATCGAACGCGCCGGACAGACGATCCCGAACGCGGCGATCGCCAACCTCGGTAGCGACGGGACCATCGTGTTGTACACGAGCAACGCCACTCACCTGCTG
>JAYUFA010000331.1:0-4760 GCA_043738925.1 Actinomycetota bacterium | reverse complement strand
CGTGATAGCGGAACACTTGGCTCTGAAGGTAGCTGAGCTTCGCATCGACCGCGGACTGGCGCGCCAGGTTCGAATCCTCGGCCACGAACGCCGCGCTGGTGATGCACAGGTTGTCATTGACGAACGCGCCGATCGGCTCGGCGTTCTTGATCGCGTCCTTGTAGGCCTTCGCGATCGGTGCCATGTCGTTCAGGTCACCTACCGAAAACCCGAGCACGCCGAGGCCTTTGTGCGCGGCCATCTCGTAGCTCGACGTGTTGCCCGCGGCGTACCACATCGGCGGGTGCGCCTTGCCCCACGGCTTTGGCAACACCTTGCGAGGCGGCAAGGACCAGTACTTGCCCTCGTAACCCTCGTACTCGTCCTGCAACCACATCTTCGGAAACTCGGCAATGACGTCTTCCCAGATGTCGCGCGTCTGCGTGGTGCTCTCGATGCCGGGGAGGAAGCCGAGGATCTCATGGCTACCCGCGCCGCGACCGGTGCCGAACTCGAAGCGGCCGCCGGAGATGTGATCGAGCATCGCAACGCGCTCTGCGACTTTCGCCGGATGATTCACCTGCGGCAGTGGATTGAAGATCGCCGACAGGATGTGGATGTTCTTCGTGGAGTGCGCCAGGTAGCCGGTGATCACGTCATTGGCGGAGAGATGCGAGTACTCGTCGAGGAAGTGATGCTCGGGCACCAATGCGTACTTGAAACCGGCCTTGTCCGCAGCCTCGAGCACCTCGAGCTCTTCCATGATCACGGTGTGCTCGACGTCGGGATCAGTGGCGCGTCGGAAATTGGGCACGTAGTTCTGAATGAAGATGCCGAATTCCATAGTCGCGCTCTACCCCCGTTGATGAGGCCGAAATTCGACCCGCTGCCCTCCTCCGAAACGTAACACGGTGCCGCGGCCGGTGCGGATGCGTGCGAGCATGAACGCATGAGCACTCTTGACAGTTCAGGCGGCCGGGTGGGCGATCGGCTTGCGCTGCGCTCGCTTGTCGAACAGTACGCACGCGGCGCGGACACACGCGATGCCGAGTTGTACGCCGATGTCTTCACCGACGATGCCGTGCTCCACACGGGTCGCAGCGAAATCGTGGGACGCGCCGATCTGTTGACGATCGCGCCCCGTCTCGCGCGCTACCGCGTCACCATGCACATGGTGGGCAACCACTATGTGACGTTCCTTGATGGCGACCACGCCACCGGCCTCGCGTATTGCCAGGCCTCGCACGTGCGCGATGTCGAGGGCGTCGACTGGGTCTACGTGATGCAGATCATTTACCACGACACCTATGTGCTCGAGCCCCGGGGATGGCGCATCAGCGAGCGCCGCCTCGAACTCCTGTGGGACGAGGACCGCCCACTCAAGGCGTAGGCCAAGGCGGCCCCGATCGCGGCTCGACGCGACGGGTCGCGCCGGGCGAAACGGCCTCGGGAACTCTCTTGGTGTCGCCGTCGTTTGCTCGGCATGACACCTCGTTTGTCTCGCGTCCTGCTCGGCCTCGTGGTCGTCGCAGCAATCGTTGGTGTCGTCGTGGCGCGCCGGACATCGGCGAACGATGTTGCCCCGGCGGCAACGTTCACCTCGGCCAATGACCTCCCGATCTTGCGCAAGGACACGCCTGCGATCCACGCATCCGATTGGCTCAACACCGAGCCGCTTGACGCTTCATCGTTGGCCGGCAAGGTGGTGTTGTACGACTTCTGGACTTTCGGCTGCGTGAACTGTCGCAACACGCAACCATGGGTGAAGGCTTGGTTTGCGCGCTACGGGCCCGACGGCCTCGTCGTGCTCTCCGTCCACACACCTGAGTTCTCTTATGAGGCAGATCCGAAGGCTGTAGCCAAGTACGTTGCCGAAAACGCCATCACGTACCCGGTCGCGCTCGACGCCAACCGCGCGACGTGGCAGTCGTTCGACAACCACTACTGGCCGGCGTTCTATCTCCATGACCGAATCGGTCAGCGGCGCCTCACACACTTCGGCGAGGGCGCTTACGCACAAACCGAGGACGCGATCCGCGCGTTGCTCGGCGTCAAGGCCGACTCTCCGCGCGCCTCCGTCGCATGAGCATCGGCGCCTATGTTGCGCTGTTCGGCGCGGGGGTCGTGTCGTTTCTCACACCGTGCGTGCTACCGCTCGTGCCTGCCTACGTGGGCATGGTCGCGGGCGATATGTCATCAGGTGAATCCGCGGCGCCGGGCGCGGCGCTGTTCGTGTGCGGTTTCGCGTCGGTGTTCGTGATGCTCGGCGCACTGGCCGGGCGCCTTGGTGGCGGTCTCACCAACCTCAGCAATGTTCTTCAGCGCGGTGGCGGCGTCGTCATCGCGTTGCTCGGCGTTGCGTTGCTCGCATCGCGCAACGGGCGCGGCCCGCGCGAGCGCCGGCTTGTGCACCAGGTCCGCATCTCCGGACGCATCGCTCGGCCACTGGCGCTCGGCGTGGCGTTCGGCGCGGCCTGGACCCCCTGCGTCGGCCCGTTGCTTGGTGCCGCGCTCGTGACCGCAGCACGAGCGGCGAGCCCGGTGCGGGGCGCGGCTTTGCTCTTCGTATACGCCCTCGGTGTCGGCGTGCCATTCGTCGCGGCCGCGTTGACGCTCAGCTCGGCGCCCGGTGCGCTACGCCGAGTGCAACGATGGTCGCGTCGGCTCGTACCACTGTCCGCCACCGCTCTGATCGCGTTGGGCCTCCTGCTCGCTACGGGCACCTACGGCCACCTCGTAGACGCTCTCGCGCGCGTCGGTCCGGCCGCGTTGTGACCGGGCGCGGATTACATCTCGCGAAACTCCAACCGCCGCGACGATCGTCGGCGCACCGCGCCGCTATCCCTGCTTCATGAGCAGCGCCGCAGCACACCGCTACACATCACCCGCGACGCGTGTGCTCGTCATCGACGACGACCCGATGCTCGCCGAGGTCGTGGCGCGTTACCTCGCGCGCGAAGGCTTTGAAGTCGAGGTCAGAAGCGACGGACGCGAGGGGCTCGCACGTGCGCTGCATTGGCTACCAGACCTCGTCGTACTCGACTTGATGCTGCCCGGATTGTCGGGACTCGATGTCTTTCGCCGGCTGCGCAGGGCGGCGCCCATCCCCGTGGTCATGCTCACGGCCCGCGGCAGCGAAGAGGATCGCGTCGCCGGGCTCGATCTCGGAGCCGACGACTACGTTGCCAAGCCGTTCTCGCCGCGCGAGCTGACGGCGCGCGTCAAAGCGGTGTTGCGCCGCGCCGGTGGCTCGTCGCTGCCTCACGTCGGCGGCTCAGTACTACGAGCCGGCAGCATTGAACTCGACCTCCTGGCGCATCAGGCGACGCGCTCCGGCGATGTCTTGTCGCTCACGGTCAAAGAGCTCGAGCTGCTCGCCTATCTGATGAGTCACCCTGGGCAAGCGTTTGCGCGCGAGGACCTCTTTCGTGAGGTGTGGGGCTTCTCCGTCGGTGACACTGCCACCGTTACCGTGCACGTTCGACGGCTGCGCGAAAAGATCGAGGACAACCCGGCGGAGCCGAAGCTGATCGCCACAGTACGCGGCGTCGGCTATCGGTTCGAGCCAGTCACGGTGCGGCAATGAAGGCCCGGCTTCCGGCCGCGGCGATCGTCGTCGTCGGGCTGATGCTCGCCGCGACGAATGCCAAAGCACACGGCGCTGGCAACGGTGACACCGCGTTCGTGCTTGCTCTCTCTGCACTTGGATCGTTGGCCGCAGCGGTGGCCGGCGACATCGGCTCGCGGGTCGTGCGTCGCCGAAGCCTCCGTGCCCAGCTCACGCTTATCGGGCTCGTCGCTACCGCCACCACCGCAGCCGGTGTTCTGGTGGCCGCACGATTCATGTTCATTGCGGAACACGACATCGCAGTGCTCGGCATCGTCGCCATCGTCAGCTGCGCCGTTTCGATGGGTGCCGCCCTACGGCTGGCTACTTCCTTTGAGGCCGACACCGCGCGCGCACTGCAACTCGCGCAGCAGCTCGTTGATCCCGCCGCGCCACTGATGGGCGGCCGGCACGCGCTGGGCCCGAACCAGAGCAACGAGATGGTTCGCCTTTCGCGCGAGCTGCAGGAGGTTTCCGTGCGCCTCGAAGCGAGCCGCTTCCGTGAGCGAGCACTCGACGCATCGCGCCGCGAGATCGTCGCGTGGGTCTCACACGATCTGCGTAGCCCGATCGCCACGGTGCGCGCACTCGCCGAGGCACTCGAAGACGCCGTCGTCGATGACCAGGAGAGCGTGGCGCGCTATCACCGAGTGATCCGCCAACAAACGGTGCGCCTCGGCGAGCTCGTCGACGACCTTTTCGACCTGAGTCGCATCACCGCCGGTGCGCTCGCGCCGGACGAGACGATGCTGCCCCTCACGAGGCTGCTGCGCGAGGCGATCGACAACGCAACGGTTCCCGCAGCCGAGCGTGACGTCACGATCCTTACGATCGATCATCGCGAGGGAGAGGTGTGTGTGCCTGCGGCTCATCTGCGGCGCGCACTGCACAATGTGCTCGACAACGCGATTCGCCACACGCCGGAGCAGGGCACGGTGACCATCGCGTGTGAGGTCATCGACGGCGTCGTCACGATCGACGTCATCGACGAGTGCGGTGGCATACCGAACGACGATCTCCCTCGCGTGTTCGACGTCGCGTTTCGCGGCGACGTCGCGCGCGGCCGCGACTCGGCCGGTGGAGGCCTCGGCTTGGCGATCGCACGCGGGCTGATGGAAATCAACGCGGGGACCATCGACGTCGACAACCGCGGGACAGGTTGCCGGTTCACGCT
>JAYUFA010000330.1:0-4760 GCA_043738925.1 Actinomycetota bacterium | reverse complement strand
GGTGAGCTGGGTGTACGTGAACTGCGGCACGGCTTTCAGTGGACCGATCGGCTTGTCGGGATCGATCTCGCCGCGGTCGACTGCTTGCCAAACAAGCGCAGCGGTGAACGTCTTGGTGATCGACTCGATGTCGAAGCGGCTGGTCGTCGTGACTTTGGCGTTGCTCGCGTCAGGGTCGGTTCCTTTGGCGTAGGACCAATCGTTGAAGCCCGGCTGGTAGATCGCTACTTCTATGCCCGGCGCTTTGTTCGCCGTGAGCCACGCGTCGATGGTGTCGGTGAGCGTCTTGGATGTGCCGGCATCGAATGCACGGCGTGGCGCTGCTGTCGTCGTGATGGCTGGAGGGTTCGGCTGTTGCGGGCCCGTCGCTGATCCGGCGGCCGTACCCGGTGTTGCGGACGTGGCTGCGGTACTGGTCGCGGACGCCGCAATCGCGGCCGTAGTAGTAGGTGCGAATACGGGCGCCTTGGGCGCTTGGGAGGGCACGCGAAGAGTCGCGGTCTTGGTGAGCGCAGCGGCGGCAGCGCCGGGTGCCGGTTCGGACGCGGCTTCGGCGCGGCGACCGTGGAACACGTCGGCGTCGGCGGCGCCGAAAAGAACGAACGCACCCACGGCCACAAGATTGAACACGACGAGAGGCACCGCTTTGAATCCGCGAGCCGGCGTGGGCTTGGTCGATGCCCAGACGCGTGGGCCGCGGCGATTCGCGAGATCTTCGACCCAGCCGAACGCGAGCACAAAGATGGTCGTGATGCCTGCGGTCCACAGCAACAAAGCGGCCACCCACCCGCCCGGCGGGAAGGAGAGATCGGCGCGGCGAAGCAACTCGAACGACACGATGACCGCGGTCGAGTGCCACAGATAGATCGTGATCGTGCGTTGGCTCACGCCGCCGATGAACGCACGCACGGGTGCCAGTCGCGCCGCCCGTTCGATCCATGGGCGGGCGACAAAGAACGCGCTCAACCAGCCGAGGCCCACCAGGAGGTGCGCTGGGTGCGAGTCGTTCACCACGTTGCCAGGCACCGGCTCGTTGAGACACCACCAAGTCGCCGCGGCAGCGGCCGCGACCCCGATCGAGAACCAGTGTCGCCGCGTCAGGCGATCGAGCCAGCCTTCTCGATGCATGAATCCCAGCATCACGAAGGTCGCGTAGAGCGCGAGGTCTCCGATGCGCCACGCCCATGTGCCGTTGAATCTGCCGCTTTGCGCGAGCCACTCGAGCCCGAACACCGCCGCCAACGGCAGCGCTATACCAACACCGCGGGTTCGACGAACGAGCCACAGCAACAGCGGGCTCAGCAGGATGAGCCAAAGCAACGCACGCAGATACCACAACGGCGATGACATGTAGCCGCTCTCCCATGCGGACCCGTGTGGGTCGGTCAAAGGGAACAGCCAGAAGGGAATGTCACGCCAGGGAACCGCTGTCTTCGCGGTGCCGTCGAGCATGTGCGCGAACGCCATGGCGACGTACGCGCCAAACGCGAACACCCACAACGGCACGAGGATCCGGCGCGCTCGGTCGACGATCACGATGCGCGCGCCACGTCGCAGAGACTTCGCCAGAAGGCTTCCCGTCACGAAGAACATCGTCGGGACTGCGGCAACGAAGTACGTCAGCGCGGCGATACCCAATGCATGCCACAGCACGACACGCAAGAGAGCGATGACCCGCACGGCGTCGAGGAAGACTTCACGCCCAGTCGATGGCGGGGCAGGCTCGCGGGCCGGCGCGACGGCGACCGATTCCATCGATTCCTTCAATCCTGACTGCGCATCCGGCATTGGCGCCACCAGCGAGCGAACGGGCCTGGATCAGGGCAGCGTTGCTGCGGCCGATGCAGGCTCCGACAGTAGCGTTGTTGCAGTGGCCGCTTGTACAGCAGCAGCCGGTTGCGGCGCGGTGGGCTTCAACACCGTGGCGGCGACCGCGCCTCCGGTCATGACCGTGGCGAGCAGACCGAAGGTCATCGTCAGTTTGCGTGCAAGATTCATTGGATCCCTCCCCGGCATCGCACCCGCTGTGCGTTGGTCTCAGCATCTGCCCGGCGGATGTGAGGATGGTAAGGCCACCGCGCGGATTCGGTGAGTAGTCAGCCATCGACCAAAATGAGGCCATCCTTGGTGGGTCGAGGAGCCAGATTTGACACGGTCTTTCGGAATCATCGCGGCATAGTGAACTGGTGCGCAGAGCTGCTAAGCCGTCGTTGTTGGTCGTCGCCGGCTTCTTGGTGGCCAGTTGCGCTACGGGCGCGTCCGCTCGCAGCACGCCCAATGCCGCGACGACAACTACCGACCCCACACCCGTTCACGTCACGACGACAGCACCCGGCGTCGCGGCAGACCAACGCGACATCGCCTACGCCGGAGTTTCAACGGCGGAGCGGCTCGACCTTTATCTTCCGAAGGACGCGAACGCCACGCACCCACTCGTCATCTGGATCCACGGCGGCGGGTGGGAGCACGGTGACAAGAGCCTCGGCACTGATGCGCCCGCACGTCGACTCCTCGACGCCGGGTTCGCGGTCGCGTCGCTTGACTACCGCCTGAGCCACCAAGCCGTGTTCCCGGCGCAGATCGACGACGTCAAGGCTGCCGTGCGATATCTGCGGGCCAACGCGGCATCGCTCGGGTTCGACGGCACTCGCATTGGTGCGTGGGGCGACTCGGCAGGCGGGTACCTCGCCGCCCTGCTGGGCGTCACCGGTGATGTCACAACCTTCGACGACGCGTCGCTCGGCAACGCCGCGGTGTCGAGCCGCGTGCAAGCAGTGGTCGACTGGTATGGCCCGAGCTCGCTGTCCACCATGGACGAACAGTTCTCGGCTGACCATTGCGCGAAGCGCGCCGGGCCGGCGTCGTCCGTCGAGAGCCGCCTGATCGGCGCCTCGATCGACACCCACGCCGAACTCGCTGCGACCGCCAGCCCCGTCACCTACGTGTCGGCCGATGACCCACCGATATTGATCGAGCACGGAACCGCGGACTGCTTGGTCCCGTGGCAGCAGAGTGCGCTCCTCGCCGATGCGCTTTCCAACGCGATCGGATCAGCCAACGTCACCCAAGTAATGCACGACGGCGCAGGCCACGGAGGCGCCATGTTCACGAATGCGACGAACGTCGATCGCGTGGCGGCCTTCTTCACGGCACACCTTCGCTAAGCTTGCAGTTGAACCTGGACCGAACGGAACGGGCCCGCCTTGTCGGCGGGCCCATTTGCGTGCGGATGGTTGTGTACTCGCTGTCACAGCACCGACGAGGTGATCACGACGGTGTTGTGAGCGAGCAGCGGGTTGTTGCCGTTGGCGGTGGAGTCGATGGCGTACACGTCGACGGTGTGGCTGCCGACGGTCGCGATGGGCACGCTGGTGACGAAGCCGTGGTTCGGGCCCGAGGTCGGATAGACCGCGCCGACGTCGGCGCGGGCACCGTCAGCGGTGAACGCTCCGGCGGGTGCGCCGTCGACGTAGACCGCGACTTGGATGGGGTTGTTGGTCTTCGGGTCGATCGCCCACCCGCTGATCTGCACGTTGTCACCAGTGGTCTGCGCGACTGCGTCGACGTTGCCGAACGATGTCGTGCTGACCGTCACGGTGTCTTGTGCGAGCAGCGGGTTGTTGCCGTCGGCAGTGCTGTCGATGGCATAGACGTCGACGGTGTGCGCGCCAGCAGCGGCGGGGACGGTCAGGTTGTAGCCGTGGTCGGCACCCTCAGTCGGATAGACGGCGGCGACGTCGACGCGTGATTGCGACGCGACAGCGTTCACGACGAACACACTGTCCACATACACCGCGACGTCGACCGGTGCGTTGGTCTTCGGGTCGAATGCCCATCCGGACACGGTGATGGCGCCGTTGGCGTCCGCGACCGCGGCATCAACGGCCCCCATCGGCGTCGCATTCACGGCTGTCGTGGTGCGAGCCAACAGCGGGTTGTTCCCGTTGGCGGTGGAATCGATGGCGTAAACGTCAACGGTGTGGTTCCCAGCTGCGACCGGGATGGTCACGTCGTAGCCGTGGTTCGCTCCCGACGCTGGGTACGCGACCCCGACGTCAGGTCGGGCATTCGATGCTGTGGCGTTGGTGGCGAACACCCCGTCGACGTACACGGCGACCGTGATCGGCGCAGTGGTCTTGGGGTCGATGGCCCAACCGGTTACTTCGACGCTGGTGGCGGTGGATACCACCGAGTCGACTCGACCGAATGACGTGGTCGGTACGGCAGGGACGCTCATACGACCGAGCAGAACGTTGTCGGCTTGGACGCCGTTGACGTTGATGCCGTAGGCATCGATGGTGTGCGCTACCGACGACAGGCCGGTGACGGTGGTGGCGTAGCCATGCAGGGCGCCGTAGGTCGGGTACACCGCGGCGACGTCATCGCGTTCAGCATTTGCGAGCACGGTCTGGTTGTAGACACCGTCAACGAAGATCTGCACGCTGATCGGGCCGGTGGCGTCGGGTTCGATCGCCCAACCCGACACGGTCGCGGTGCCGACGCCCGGTGTTACGGCGTCGAGTGTCCCGATCGGGATCGCCGGGGTCTCAGCCGCGTTGGCTGCTCCGGCGAATCCGACCAACGACGCAGCACCAATGGCGGAACCAACCACGATGCCCATACCAACCCGGCCGTTCTTGCGCAGCGAACGATGAATTCTCGAGGTGTTACTCATGACAACTTCTCCCATTTTCGACACGGTCGCAGAGTCGCGAACCGCTACGAACACCATCGCGAGCGCGCGGTGAAGAGACGATGAG
>JAYUFA010000329.1:0-1782 GCA_043738925.1 Actinomycetota bacterium | reverse complement strand
TCGAGGCAAAGCTGTGCGTGTGGGTCGACCAGAACGCGAACGGACGCATCGATGCCACCGAAGAGCCTTCGGTCTTCGCGAGCATCGGCAGCCTCGGGTGGGTTGCGGGCACCACGCAATCGACGGCGACAACCGACCTCAGCACAGCAGTAGGTCACGTGTGCGCCCGCATGTGGATCTACGCGACCTATCCCGAGAGCCACCTGAGTACGAAGCGCTCGTCAACAGCGTGCGTCGATCGCTTGGCAATACCGCCGCTCACGGTGGCTGAGTCGAACTCGGTTCCATTGCTGGGCATCACGGGTGCCGCGACCCTTGGTGTGGGTGGGCTCGTCGCGGCGCGTGTTGCAGCGCGGCGACGCTCATCGTCGTCGGTTCGCACGGGTAGCCTCAGCGCCGATGAGCCGGTCGATCGATCTCGAGCACTACGTGGCGGGGGTCCTCGCCGGTGACCGCACCGCGATCGGGCGTGCCATCACGCTTGTCGAGTCCACAAAGCCCGAGCACGTAGCGCTCGCACAGGAATTGCTGGTTCGCTTGCTACCGCATGCCGGCCAGTCGCATCGGGTGGGCATCACCGGCGTTCCGGGCGCGGGCAAGTCCACGTTCATCGACGTCTTGGGCACCAACCTCACCGCTGAGGGGCATCGCGTCGCGGTGCTCGCGGTAGATCCGACGTCTACTCGCAGCGGTGGCTCGATCCTCGCTGACAAGACACGCATGCAGCACTTAGCCGTTGATACCGCAGCGTTCATACGACCGTCGCCGACGGGTGGCACGCTTGGGGGCGTCACGCGGTCGACGCGCGAATCGATCGTCGTCGTCGAGGCTGCCGGCTATGACGTCGTGCTCGTCGAGACGGTCGGCGTCGGTCAGAGCGAGACGCTGGTCGCGAACATGGTCGATTTCTTCCTTGTGCTGATGATCGCCGGAGCGGGAGACGACCTGCAGGGCATCAAGAAGGGGGTGTTGGAACTGGCTGACATGATTGCGGTCAACAAGGCCGACGGCGAGAACGAACAACGCGCGCGTTCGGCGGCCGCCGACTACCAAGTGGCGATGCGCATGATGCAGCCGGCGTCGCCCAACTGGAACCCGCCGGTGATCACGTGCAGCGGCATGCACAACATCGGCCTCGACACGCTGTGGGCTCAGATCGAGTTGCATCGCTCGAAGTTGGTCGACTCGGGTGAGTGGGCCGAACGCCGCAGCCGCCAACAGGTCGATTGGATGTGGGCCACCGTCGACGAGCGCCTCGCCAACGAGCTCCACAACAACGCGCGCGTTCGCGGGCGCCGCGGCGAGCTCGAAGCCTCCGTGCGCGACGGCCGCATCACCCCCACGCTGGCTGCCGAACAGGTGCTTGCGCTCTTCCACGACTGAGGCCGGGTCAAACAATCGTTTGAAAGCGCGATCGTTGCGCCGCTACGGTAGCTCTCGACGAGGGGGTTCATGAATGGGTGACGGCTTGGTAGCGGCCGCAGAGCTGGGCGTCGTGCGCCCGTTCGCGGCGATCGAATGGGTGGACGAAGTGAAGTACGGGCGGGTCTCGGCCGACATGGCCCGCGCCGCAGGCAAGGCGGGCGCGCTCCGCAAGTTCATGTCGCGGGGCGAGGAAGGCCTGTTCGTGCAGTACTCCACGCTGCCCGCCGACTTTGCGATAGCGCCCCACTCGCACAGCCATGGCGAGGTGCTCTACGTGCTCAAAGGATCGTGCACGGTCGAACCGTCGGGCGAGGTGCTCGGGCCGAACGATTCCGCGGTCGTCCCGGCGAATGCGGA
>JAYUFA010000328.1:0-1783 GCA_043738925.1 Actinomycetota bacterium | reverse complement strand
GTTGGAACGACACCATGGCCACCGATCTCGAAGCACCCATCGTGAACGTCGCGAACGCGTTGCTGGCCGGCCGCGGGTGGTCACCGGGAAAGCATCGGGTCATGGAACCGGCCGCCGACTGAAACCCACCCGGCGAAGCGACCGATGCGTTCTGACGACGACCTCGACGCGCGCATCGAACAGATCACCGGGGCCCGAGGGCCATTGATGCCTTGGTGGGCAGGGCGCCGTGTGCATGGGATACTCGTTCAGTGAACGTGTGCAGATCCCGGCGTTTGACAGTAATTCGGTTCGACGCCGGCAACGGCTGGTGCGGTCTCTAAGTTGGCGCCGACGCTCGCGAGGCTGGCTTTCGGTTCTGCGTCGGCGTGGGGTGCGTGGCTTAAGGCCAACCACGACAGTTCACCGGGCATCTGGTTGATGATCGCCAAGAAGGGCAGCGGTATCGGGAGCGTCACCTACGACGAGGCGGTCGACGAGGCGCTCTGTGTGGGATGGATCGACGGACAGAAGGCCAAGTACGACGACACGTACTTCCTGCAGCGGTTCACACCCCGCACGAAGCGCAGTCCGTGGTCGAAGATCAATACCGAACGCGTCGCCCGGCTCACCAAAGCAAACAAGATGCTCCCCGCAGGGGTGCGCGAAGTTGAGAGGGCGAAAGCCGACGACCGTTGGGGTGCTGCGTATGCAGGTCAGGCCGCCGCTGCGGTGCCCGCCGATCTCAAGGCTGCGCTCGACACGTCGCCCGCAGCCGCCGATCTCTTTGCCAAGCTCGACAGAACGAATCGCTACGCGATTCTCTATCGCATCGGCTCGGTCAAGAAGCCCGAGACCCGCGCCAAGAAGATCGCGGGCTTCATCACGGATCTCGAGCGGGGCGACACGCCATATCTCCGCAAGCAAAGCTAGAGCTCGCGCTGTCGTGCAGGCGCCGGATGGCCGCATGGGGCCTCGCGGAGACGCGTCGAGCACTCCATCGAACAAGATGCTGATGTTCGCGGTTCGTCGAACGGGCCGGCGCGCCGCGATCGTCCAGCCCGCGTATCCAACCGAGTGGACGATCGCGCAGGTGATATCGCACCTCGGCTCCGGCGCGGTCATCCTCCGCCGCCGCCTCGAGGACACCCTTGCCGGAATTGCCAGTATCTCGCGACGTACCGAGGCGGCTTCAAGCGACGCTGACCTACGCCCATCGTGCGTTCAACGCCAGGTCCGCGCGGTACGGCAAAGGGTTCCGAGACGTTGCCTGATCGGCGGGTGCGGGGCACGTGGGAGATTCCGCAGCGCTCACCGATCCGAAGCTCGCTCACGCGTCCGCGCGATACCCACAGTTCAGCAACGTGACGGCGTCGTACCCACCCGCGCTCGCGGGGATGAGCAACCCGTGCAACGCAGTACCCGCCAAGGCCTGGTGCTCGTGATGATCGGACCGGCGACCGCATCGGCAAGCACGGAGGACCTTCGGGTTGCACCCTCGTCGTCAGCAAGTGAGCCGTCGACGCAGCAGTGCCTCTACGAGCGCTTCGTGAACGGGTAGGCGAGGTGACGGAAGTAGCCGTCGGGAGGCACCGGCGCGGCGGTGCCGAAGATCTCTGCGTGGCGTCCGACGGGCATGAACGCAGTGCCGAACAGCTTGTCGAGCACCGGGAGGCCGAAGTTCTTGTCGATCGCCTCCGGCTCACTCGCATGGTGCCAGTGATGCCATTCGGGCGTTGGCAGCACCCATCGAATGATCGGGAACTGCAGACGCACGTTGGCGTGCTGGAACAACGCGAGCAGC
>JAYUFA010000327.1:0-4777 GCA_043738925.1 Actinomycetota bacterium | reverse complement strand
GGAACCGACGAACAAGACGTACGGGTTCTCGAGCACCGACTCCATGCGGTCGGTGTCGGTGACGAAGTACGGCGAGATGTAACCCTTATCGAAGCGCATGCCCTCGACGAGATCCATCTCCATACCGAAGGTCTGCGACTCTTCGACCGTGATGACGCCATCTTTGCCGACCTTGTCGATGGCCTCAGAGATCATCTGGCCGATCTCTTCGTCAGCCGACGAGATCGAAGCGACCTGCGCGATCTGCTCCTTCGAATCGACCTCTTTGGCCGAATCGCGAATGGCGCCGACCGCAGCTTCGACTGCGGCCTCGATGCCCTTCTTCAGTGACATCGGGTTCGCGCCGGCTGCGACGTTTCGCAAACCTTCGTGGACCATGGCCCACGCGAGCACGGTGGCGGTGGTGGTGCCGTCACCGGCGACGTCGTCGGTCTTCTTGGCGACCTCTTTGACCAGCTCGGCGCCAATGCGCTCGTAGGGATCCTCGAGCTCGATCTCCTTGGCGATGGACACACCATCGTTGGTGATCGTGGGGGCGCCCCACTTCTTCTCCAAGACGACGTTGCGACCCTTGGGACCAAGCGTGACGCGCACAGCGTCAGCGAGCTGGTTCATCCCTCGCTCGAGGCCCCGACGGGCTTGCTCGTCGAATGCGATGATTTTTGCCATTGCGTTGCTTCCTCCGATTGAGGGACCGTTACGAACACGCCGCCAAAACACGCGGCGGCCGGAGAGCGATTAGCACTCTCGTGGTTCGACTGCTAATCCAACCATGAACAACGGGGAATCGCAACACGCGCCGCCGAAGCAGCGCCGGGAAACCGCGCCCGCGAAACGCGACCGCGAGAACGCAGCAGTCAGCCGCCGGCTACGGCGGGCACGATCGAGACGGTCTCACCCGCGGGGACTGCCGTATCGAGCCCGTCGAGGAAGCGAACGTCGTCGTCGGATACGAACACGTTGACGAATCGACGCAGCTTGCCGTTGTCGTCGAGCAGGCGCTCGCGAAAGCCTGGGTAGGTCACGTCGAGCGCGGTGAGTACGTCGCCAACGGTGGCACCGTCGACCGCGACCTCGGACGCACCTGCAGTGAGCGGGCGAAGCGTGGTGGGAACTCGGACGGTGACGCTCATGGTGATAGCTGCTTCCTTCTCGCTTCATGGCACGACTGATACTTCGAACGATGGTAACGAGTGAAACCTGACCACCCCACTCCAGATTCCCGATGAGCGCGATTCGTGCGACGCATTGCGGACGGGCTGTCCCACGGGCGACCATGTCACCGTGATCCGAGCGTTCGACCATCAAGACTTCGACGCCGCGCAACTGGTCGAAGCCAAGGCAGGTCGCACGGTGTCGGTGTGCCTACCCGCGCACAACGAGGCCACAACGGTAGCGAGCATCGTGCAAGTCATCCGCGAACAGCTGGTCGAACGCCATCGCTTGGTCGATGAGTTGCTCGTCATCGACGACCATTCCACTGACGCGACGGCCACGGTTGCGAGCGCCGCGGGCGCAGGCGTGATCGACGCGGCAAGCGTGCTCGGCGCCTACCCCAACGGTCCGGGCAAAGGGCGGGCGTTGTGGAAATCGGTGTTCGCGTCGTCGGGCGACATCGTCGTTTGGTGCGACGCCGACGTGACCAACTTCTCCACCGCGTTCATCGTCGGCATCCTCGGGCCGTTACTCACGGCATCCGATGTGCTCTACAGCAAGGGCTTCTACCGCAGACCGCTCGGCACCGGGGGTGAGGGCGGCGGCCGCGTCACCGAGCTCGTCGCGCGGCCGTTGCTGTCGCTGCTGTACCCCCATCTCACCGATCTCGTACAACCACTGTCGGGCGAATACGGCGGCTATCGCCATGTGCTCGAACGGGTGCCGTTCGTCATCGGCTACGGCGTGGAAATCGGCTTGCTGATCGACCTCTCCGAGCGCTTCGGTATCGACTCGTTGGCTCAGGTCGACCTTGGTGTGCGCCGACACCGCAACCGGCCACTGTCCCAACTCGGCCCGCAGGCCATGACCATCATGCAGGTGGCACTACGCCGCCGCGACCTCACCCAGGTGCCCATCGAGGCACTGCTGATTCGCCCCGATGAGGAGCCGCTCGCCGTGGCCGCGACCGAACTACCAGCACTCATTGACGTCCCCGAGTATCGCGATCGACATCACGCGAACTGACCATCACGCGAAGTAACCACCACGCGAAGTGACCATCACGCGAAATGAATCGCCAACACTTCGCGTATGGCGCCGAGCGGGTCGAGCAGCGACCGTTCCTGACCGACCGCCGCGCTGAGCGACACCACGGCGAGACCGGCGGGGACGCTGTCGTACACGTCGCCGGCAACCACCAGCACCGCAACACCGGATGCCCGCGCGAGGTCGACAACCCCGCCGACGACCTTGCCCTCGAACGACTGCGCGTCGAGAAAACCTTCACCCGTGATGACCAGATCCGCTGCTTCGATCTGCTCGTCGAGACGCACCTGATCGGCAACGAGATCAAAGCCGTCGACCAGTCGCGCCCCCATCGAAGCAAGCGCCCCGGCCAAGCCGCCGGCCGCGCCCGATCGATCGATTTCACGCACGTCGACGCCGCACTCGTCGACGTACATCTGCGCGAGCCGATCGAGTCGACGACGCAACAACTCGACCTGCGCGTCGGTCGCTCCCTTCTGCGGTGCGAACACCGGCGCGGCGTCAACGAAACGCGTGCGGACATCGCAAGCGACGACGATCTCGACACCGCGGAAGCGTTGCAGCGGATACATCGCACGCAACGCTCCGAAGCCGCCGTCGGTGGTGGCGCTGCCGCCTACGCCGACGACGATTCGCTTGGCGCCCGACTCCGCGGCCAGCGCAATCAGCTCACCCGTGCCCGATGTCGATGCCGCAATCGGATCATTGCCTGCCGCGCCGCCCACGAGCGCGAGCCCTGACGCCAACGCCATCTCGATGACCGCTTCGCCGGCGACAAGTCGCCAGGGCGCCTCGACGGGGTCGCCGAGGGGACCGGTGACGAGCGACGATCGATTTGCTCCGCCGAGTGCCGCCAACGTGCCCTCGCCGCCGTCGGCCATTGGCACCTCGACGCAAGTGTGGCCCGCAGTACGCGCCGCGTCGGCGACGGCAGCCGCGACCTCAGCCGCGGTGGCCGTTCCACGAAACTTGTCAGGAGCGGCGAGGACGCGCACCCCACCATCGTGGCCGAGCGTCGACCAGTTTGCGCGCCGCTGTGTCCCATGAGCACGAGCAGAGCCGCGTTTGGTCAGCTCTTGATCTTCTTGTCGAGGCCGATGACCACAACGATGTTGGCGTTCTTCGCGTTGGCGGTGGCCGTTGCGCCCTTCAGTTGCAGCGAGTCAGGTAGCGCCTCGAGCAACGACTCGACCGGCTCGACAACCCCCATGTCGCGTGCCACCTGCTTGGCGTCGTCGACGTATCCGGCGCGGTAGTACACCTTCGATACCGCGATGTTCGCCGCGTTCGCGTCGGCGGCCTGCAACATCGCATACCCCTTCGGCTGCAGCGTGGCCGTCACGTTGCCAGCACCGTTCGCGCTGCCCGTGCCGTTGGCCACCAGAACCTTGACGTCACTTGGCTTGTGCAAGCCGGCCGCACCCGTCGCGCCCGTCACGGCGCCCGACGCGCCCGTCACGGCGCCCGACGACCCGCTCCTCACGCCCGAACCGCTGACCCCCGAGACACCACTACCGGACGGTCCGGTGGCGCCCGACGCCACCGTGGTCGTCGTGGCCTTCGCGGGAGTGGTGACCTGCTTTGCCGCCGTCTTCCCATCGTGGCCGCGCCACAGCAGCAGCGCGCCGATGATCACGGCGACACCGACGAGCAGCGCCCCCCGAACCGCCGCATCGCCGGTCGATCGACCGAAGCTACCTTCACCGTTTTGACGATTGCTGGCGGTCATAGACGAACGTGCTCCTCGATTGGGGTACCACCGTCACGCACCTGCCTGGCCTGGGGCCGCATGCGACGAGGTCGATGTCCAACGGGAATCGTAATCGAGCACAGGAGCGGTATTGGTACAATCGCGTCGCGCGGTGCCCGTGCGCCCGAGTAGCTCAGTGGCAGAGCAACCGCCTTGTAAGCGGTAGGTCGTCGGTTCAACCCCGACCTCGGGCTCTTTTCGCTGCGACTACCGCATCAGATGTTCGAAGATCGCCTCGGTCGAGCGGCAAGCGACCACGATCGGCACGATGGTCAACACGAGGGTGGCGATGGCCACCACACACGAGATCAGCGCCGTTGTCTCGGATGGTTTCACGAGGCAGTCGACGCGCCGAGCAACGCCACTGCCAGTGACGGCGAATTGTGGGCGAGACCCTTGGCCAACCGGACGTTTGCTCGCCACCAGCACGATGGCTTCCGCGACCGCAATGGCGTCGACACGGCGGGCCGCCTGGCGATCAGCCCACCGTTCGAGCGCGTCCTCGATCGCTGGACCATTCGGCCGCAACAGCGGATTCACGGTGACCGCCACCTGCACGGCAACACGGAAGAGGTGATGGTGACCTCGCAGATGTGCCTGCTCGTGCTCGACGACCGCACGACGGTGTGCCGGGTCGTCCAGCGCATCGAGCAGCCCGCGAGTCACCACGACCACTCCCCGATGTCGTATCGACCGTGGCAACGCGTACGCGTCGACTTCGTCGGTTTGGATGACGAGCAACGCGCCGTCGGCACCGTGATGAACGGCGTGAGCTCGCGCGAGTCGCCGTGCGCCGCCCACGACGCGGTAGCTCGTGATGACGGC
>JAYUFA010000326.1:0-1790 GCA_043738925.1 Actinomycetota bacterium | reverse complement strand
TCCACGGGTTCGGATTCCGATCGACACCGAGCGCCTTCTTGTTCCCGACACCGGCCGACACCATGCAGTAGCGGCCGTTGTAGTCCAAGTTCGCGGTGTGCAGCGCGAGGCGCGCGAATTTGCCGACGAGGTAGCTCTTCTCGTTCGTCAGTGACACTCCGGACAACATCGCGAACGCGTCGTCGCCGTACTCGGCTTGGATCCGCTTGATCTCCGAGACGACCCTGTCGAGTGCCTGATCCCACGTGATCTGCCGGAAGCCGCCGGGGGCGGTCTCGTCGCGTTCCATCGGGTGGAGCAACCGGTCCGGGTGCCCGCCCTGCAGGTAGCGCTTCACGCCTTTCGGGCACAGCTTGCCTTCGTTGAACGGGAAGTCGTACCACGGTTCGAACCCAACCACGGTGTTGTCGTGCACCTTGAGCTTGATCCCGCACTGCTGCCCGCAGAAGCAGCAATGAGTGTTGACGACCTTGTCGATCGTCAGCCCGGCGTCCCAACCGCCCGGCGGGGTCTCGTTCAGGTGCGGCCCATAACGGGCGATGAGCTCTTCGTCGGTGATCGGTGGTCGTGCCATCAACCGAACCCTCCTACTCGCGCCGATTGAGCGAGAGTGACATGTGCGCGCCGACACTTCGGACAGGTGTCCTGGTAGTTGCCGCCGCCCTCGATCGAGTAGTCGAACCCGACCTGAGGGAGCACTTCTTTGAGATCGGCGATCTGCTGGGCGCTCGCGAACGGCGCGCCACAACGGCGGCAGATCGCCGGTTCGCCTTCGGCGTTGGCCCGCTTGTAGTAGGCGACGCCGAGGTTGCCGGGGCGTTGGAAGATGTGGAACAGCTTCCCGAACGGCAGGTACATCAGCCCGAGGATCACCGTCAACGCGTGGATCGTGTTCAACGCCGAGTAGAAACGGCCTTCGAGCCACATGCTCGACACCGTCAAGAACAAGCCGCTGACCGACACCGCGAACAGGCCGGCGAGCGCGAGGAAGTCACCGGATCGTTCGACCGCCATCGCACCCGGGTCACGGAGCCGGCGGCGCAGGAAGATGAACACGCCTGCGAGGACGAGCACCGCGGCGACGTCGAGGGCGTGGAAGGTGAACCAGCCGACGATGCTCTCGGCGTCGAACTTCATCGTTCCGACCCGGGAGATGTACACCTGATACCGGTTGGCGCGTTGGCCGACGCTCTCGAAGTGCAACAGGCCGAGCGTGAGTGGAATCGTGACGAGCCCGGCGAGGATGCACCCCCAGAACACGAGTTGATGGGCGAGCCACCGTGAGCGTGACCGGCGACGGATGAACCCCTGCGTCAACAGTTGCGTCGCAACCAGTGACGGCAACGCGACGACGTTGCGGGTCTTGCGCTGCCGGAAGGCGTCCCATCCGCGGCGGTTGAGCATCGCCGTCGGCGGTCGACGCAACCAGACCGCGTACCGGTAGGCGACGCCGAAGACGGCGAACACGACACCGAACAGGTAGCCGACGAGAGCGGCATCGAACCAGACCAGGCGGTCGCTGCCGATGAACGTCAACGCGATCACGATCGCGACGCCGACGATTCCCCACGCGACACCCCGACGATCAAGGCGATCGTGGGAGCTATTCACACGCGAACCCTAGGTCTGATCGTCGCGGAGGTTTTCAGAAATCTCAGATGGCAGCATTGCCGCCGTTTCGATCCGTCCCAGGACACGTCTCATTCTTCTCGCATTCATGTATCTCGTGATGGCGAAGGGTCGGTGAGACGGTCGACGGCGTCCCATTGTCCTGGCACGAGGAGTTGATG
>JAYUFA010000325.1:0-4795 GCA_043738925.1 Actinomycetota bacterium | reverse complement strand
TCGACATGGCACTCGCCGCGGCCGACATGGACACGTTGCGCGCCGAGCAGGCCAGACGCCGCGCGGCCGGCGACCACATGCTGATGGGCATCGGCGTCGCTACGTATGTCGAGATCACCAATCCCGCGGGTGGCGGCGAGTTCGGCGCCATCGAGGTGCACGAAGACGGCTCGGCCACCGTACGCACCGGTTCGTCGCCTCACGGTCAAGGCCACGCCACGTCGTGGTCGATGATCGCGAGCGACATTACCGGCATCGCAATGGACCGCATCCGATTCGTCTATGGCGACACCGACCTCGTGCCACGCGGTGCCGGAACCGGCGGCTCGCGCTCACTGCAGGCCGGCGGGTCGGCCGTCAAGGTCGCCAGCGAAGCCCTCGTCGATCGAGCACGCGCACTCGCGGCTGAGCAGCTCGAGGCGAACGTCGACGACATCGTGCTCGACCGAACCGCCGGCGCATTTTACGTGGCGGGCACGCCGAGCCTGTCGCGTAGCTGGGCCGACCTCGCCGCCGTCTCGGCACAGCTCGATACGCAGCTCGCGGAGGAGGTCGACTACATGCCCGAAGGCGCAACGTTCCCCTTCGGCACGCAAATCGCCATCGTCGACATCGATCGCGACACCGGGCACGTCACGGTGCGGCGGCTCATTGGTGTCGACGACGCCGGCCGCATCCTCAACCCGTTGTTGCTCGACGGGCAAATCCACGGTGGCATGGCTTCTGGCATCGGACAAGCCATCATCGAAGAGATCCGTTACGACGCGGACGGCAACCCACTCACCTCGAACTTCGCCGACTACGGCATCATCTCCATGACCGAAGTGCCGAGTTTCGAACTGCACGAGCACGAGACACCAACACCGCGAAACCCGCTCGGAGCGAAGGGCATCGGCGAGTCGGGCACCATCGGCGCCACGCCGGCGGTGCAGAGCGCAGTGTGCGACGCGTTGTCGCACCTCGGCATCGGTCACGTCGACATGCCGTTCACACCAGAGCGCGTGTGGCGCGTTCTGAAGGGCTGACCGATGGGAACCATCACGATCTATGACGTTCGGGTGCGGCCCCGCCGCCTCGCCGACTTCTTCGCGAAGGAGGTCGGCGGGCATGCCATGGCCGTGCGCCTCGGAGCCACCGAGCCGACAATCCTGCGCGACACCACCGACGATCATCGCTTTGTCGTCACGTTTCGTTTCACCGACCACGACGCGTACGCAGCCTTCCTTGTACGCGTCGCGGACGACGCCGAAGCCCAGGCGTACAACGAACGAGCGCGCTCCCCGGAGAACCCATCCGAGGTCCTGTCGGTTCGCGTGGTCGAAGAGATCTCGCTCTGACATCGGAAGTCACGAGTCGCGCTGCAGTGTGTCGGGGCAGGGGCGATACCGTGGCTGCGTGCGCGACACCGGTTCCTCCGCTGCGCTCGCTGACTTGCGCACCGCGCGCAAACGCGTGCGCAGCGCCAACATCGATTGGATCGACGCGATGTACCGCGCGTACGTCCTCACGATCGTGGGTGTTATCGCGGTCGTCGTCGCGTCGGGCTACGTCGGCGACGGCGATGTTTCGGCCCACGGTCTCGATCAACTCCGCACACACGGCGCTGCGGTGATCGGTGCGTTTCTCGCGGTGATGGTGAGCGTCGGTTTGCGGTCGGGCGCACGAGGCGGCCCCCTTGCGCTCGAGGCGGCAGACGTACGCCACGTGCTGTTGGCGCCCATCGACCGCGGCCATGCACTCCGAGGTGCGGCGTTTCGTCAACTGCGTCACACGGTGCTCGCCGCGCTGGCTGTCGGCGCGGTCGGCGGCCAACTCGCGGCACGCCGCCTACCGGGAAATCCGGTCGGCTGGACCGTCTACACCTCACTCGTCGTCGGGCTCGGAGCGTTTGCTGCAGTCGGTGCTGGCTACGTCATCGCCGGGCGCCGATTGTCACGGCGAGTCACCAACGTGATCGCGCTCGCGGTACTCGCGTGGTCAGCAATCGATATTGCAGCAAGCACCGCAACGTCGCCGTTGAGTTTGCTCGGCCGCCTCACGCTGTGGCCGCTCGATATCGACCTGCTCGCGATCGGCGGCATCATCGTGGCGCTTGCCGTCGGCCTACTCGGTCTTACGCTTATCGCCGGCCTGTCGATCGAGGCAGCCGAACGACGCAGCACGCTTATTGGACGACTTGCCTTCGCCGCCACCTTGCAAGACCTCCGTACCGTGCTCGTGCTGCGCCGCCAGCTTGCGCAGGAACACCCGCGCCGCAAGCCGCGCGCCCGATTCGTTCCCGGCGCGCGGCGCTGGCCGATTTGGGAGCGCGGTTGTCGCGGCGTGTTGCGGTGGCCTGCCGTACGCATCGCGCGAGTTCTCCTGCTGGGCGCCGTCGGCGGCGCTGCATGCGTCGGCATCGCGCGTGGCACCACGCCGCTGATCATCGTCGCCGGTTTGGCGTTGTACATCGCCGCACTCGACAGCATCGAACCCCTCGCCCAAGAGGTCGATCACCCATCTCGGACCGGCGGCTTTCCACTGTTGCGCGGAGCCGTCCATGTGCGCCACATTCCGATCGCATGCGTCGTGATGACCCTGGCATCACTCGCGGGTCTTGCTATGGCGTTCGCGCTGCGTCCGCAGTCGTCTACCCTCGTCATCGGTGGCCTCACCGTGCTCACCGCCGGCGTCGGCTCGGTTGCCGGCGCCGCGATCAGCACGGTCGCCGGGCCGCCCGATCAGCTTTCCAGCTGGGCTATCGGCGCGCCCGAAATCGCCGGGTTGCACACCATCGCTCGATTGCTTTGGCCGCCTGCGCTCGCCATCGCCGGGTTCATCCCGGTGGTTACTGCGGTGCACCTCACCAACGCTCACCGCTCGTCCGTACTGGAGACAACGATCACCACCACGGCGCTCGTGCTTCTCGGCGAGCTCGGTGTGATCGCGTGGATTCACGCGCGTGACTCGGTGTTGGCCAACATACGCACGAGCTTCGACGTACTCGGGAAGGCACCATGAAAAACCGCGACGCCATCCACATCGAAGCTCTGGGCAAGAGCTACGCCGATCTCGACGCGCTCGAACCGCTCGACCTTTCCATCGCCCGCGGCGAGTCCGTGGCGTTGGTCGGTCACAACGGATCGGGCAAGTCGACGCTGTTGCGCATGCTCGCAGGCCTTCTCGAGCCCACGTCGGGCAAGGCACGCGTGATGGGCCACGCCGCCGGTTCGCTCGAAGCTCGCGCGGCGCTGTCCTATATCCCCGACGACCCCGTGCTCTACGACGACCTCAGCGTGCGCGAGCACGTCGAATACATCTCCCGCCTTCACGGCGGCCCCGGCTGCAACGATGACGCCGTTGCACTCATCGACCAGCTCGGCCTTACCCATCGCGCCGACGACCTGCCCACCCGATTCAGCCGCGGGTTGCGGCAACGCACCTCGGTGCTGGTCGCGTTCTCGCGACCATTCGAAGTGCTGCTCGTCGATGAACCGTTCGTTGGTCTCGACGCTGCGGGCAAGGCGGCAGTGCTCGACCTGTTTCGCGGTGCGACCGACCGCGGTGCCGCGGTGATCGTGGCCACCCACGAGGAGCGCTACGTCTCCGGTGTCGAGCGGTGCATCGCGCTACGCGACGGCGCGCTGGTTCACGACGGGCCTGCCTCACCCGATGACGTCATCCGCTTCGTGTCATAGGGTCGCGCTGCGGTGATACGAGTCCGGCTGATCGACATCGTTGCGTGTGGTGCCACCGCAGCGGCGACCCGGTCGCGCACGGCGAAGTCTGCTGCTCTCGCCACGGTGTTGGCAGCTACGTCGGCCGACGACATGGCAGCCACGATCGGCCTCCTCGTTGGCGAACCGCGACAGGGACGCATCGGTGTCGGGTGGGCCACCGCGTTCGGCGTCGATGTCGCGCCCGCGGCAACACCGTCGCTCACCGTGCACGATGTCGATATCGCGATCACCGAACTGCAGCACACGATCGGCTCTGGTTCTGTCGGCGCTCGCGACGCGATCCTCCGCGCCTTGTTCACACGAGCCACCAGCGCTGAGGCCGACTACCTGCGCCGAATGTTCGTGGGCGAGATGCGTCAGGGTGCGCTCGATGGGATCGTGACCGATGCATTGGCCGCTGCGCTCGCGTTGCCGATCTCGCTCGTCCGCCGTGGCGCCATGCTGCTCGGCGATCTCGGTGCAGTCGGGGCCGTGGCCAAACGCGGTGGCGCGCCCGCGCTCGCCGCATTGCGGCTCGAGGTCGGCCGACCGATACAGCCGATGCTGGCCTCGTCGGCGAGTGACATGACCGTCGCGCTCGAGGGGCTGACGAATGCAATCGTGGAGTGGAAGCTCGACGGCATTCGCATCCAGGTACACAAGCGGGGCGACACGGTCGCCGTGTTCACGCGCAACCTGAACGACATCACGGCGCGTGTGCCGAACATCGTCGCCATCGTGCGCGGCTGCGCGGCGACCGACGTGGTGCTCGATGGTGAGGCTTTGGGTTGGCATGATCACGGCGCACCGATCCCGTTTCAAGAGACACTGAGCCGAGCTGCACAGCGAGTCGACCCGGGCGGGTTGCATCCGCACTTCTTCGACTGCTTGCACCATGACGGCATCGACCTGCTGGATCGGCCGTTGTCCGAACGCCTCGATGTACTCGAACGCGTCGCGCCGCGACATCGCATCGTCGGCGTCCGAACCAGCGACGCGGCGCGAGCCGCGCAGGTCGCGTCGAGCGCACTCGCGGCGGGCCACGAGGGTGTGGTCGTCAAGGATCTCTCGTCGCGCTATGACGCAGGTCGACGCGG
>JAYUFA010000324.1:0-4801 GCA_043738925.1 Actinomycetota bacterium | reverse complement strand
TCCTCGTCGATGGTGCCGTCGGGGTTGGTCCAGCGATATGCGGTCATGGGCGTGGCGATGAAGCCGGGAGCAATCGAGTTGACGCGCACGCCGTAAGGCCCGAGCTCGGTGGCGACTGTCCGCGTGAGCATCGCGACGGCGGCCTTGGTGAGCGCGTAGACGGAGATGCCGGGGCTCGGCATGTCCATGCCCTGCGACGCCAGGTTGATGATCGAGCCGCGGCCTGCGGCCACCATGGCCCGTCCCGCGGCTTGGCAGCCGAAGTAGGTGCCTTTGAGGTTGACTCCGACGACGAGGTCGACCTCGTCCTCGGGCGTGTCGAGAAACGGCGTGTTGCGCAGCACGGCGGCCACGTTCGCCCAGATGTCGATGCGCCCGTAAGCGGCGATCGCGGCCGCGGCGAGGGCGTCGACCTGGGCCTTGTCCGAGACGTCCGCCGGCTGCGCGAGGAACGTCGCGCCTTGCGCCGTGAGTGTGGCGACAGTGGCATCGAGCGACGGACCAGGAAGGTCGCTGACGACGACGATCGCGCCGGCCGCGGCGAAGATGGTTGCGGCTTCGCGTCCGATGCCTCCGCCGGCGCCGGTCACCACGGCGACGCGGCCGCCAAGATCGAACGCGTCGATGATCGTCTGATCCATGTCTCGTGTCTCCAGAGTCTTCGAAGCTTTGCGGCGTTGGTCATCTTTGCATTCCGGATGATCGGTGGGCCGGTTCAGTCGCGGACGCGCTCGAGACCGGTCGGGTCGCTGCGGTGCGGCGGGCGTGATCGATGCTCTTGTTGCGGAAGATGTCGAGGTCGCCGGTGCCCGCGCTCATCCTCACCGGCACGAATTGAGTACAACCCGGCGATGCAGATCACGCATCGCTTGCGCCTTCGGTCGCCGCGCCCGGCGCGCTCGGCGTGGAGCAGGCGCGCTTGTGATACGAGCGATGCTGCGCGGCGGAGAGGCGTGCTCTGCGATGAATACATAGCGACCTCATCCGCGGCGAGTCAGCCCTGAATTCCCCACTGAACCGCGGTTGGTATTCCGATATCCCACTCAGGCTCGGGCAGCACCTCGACACCGGGGCATCCACGCATACGCGACCGGGTGAAGGTGATGTCGCGCGCGAGATCACCGAGTTCGAGCTTCTTGTCCTCGCATACTTGCCGGAGTTGGTCGCACATCCGCTGGGCGGAGGCCATCGCGGACTGGGCCTCGGTGAGTCCGGCGTTCATCTTCTCGCGAATGGTTGCGAGTGCTCCGGCCGTCGCTGCGGCCCCGGTGCCCGCTCCGGCGGCGGTGGCGTAGTTGGTCACGATCGCCCGGCTCGCAACTTGCACAGCCTTGGTCGCCAACTCGGGCGACCACCCGTAGATGATCTGCATGTACTCGGCGGTCACCTCCGCAGAGCCGAACAGTTGCACCGCGGTGGTCACGGTGCGCGCATAGGCCACGGCCGAAGCGGCGACCGCGCCGAGTGCGATGAGGGCCACCGTTCCGGCGGCTCCGAGATAGGCAAGAGCCTCGGTGTGCTGGGTTTCGAGCTTCGCGTATTGCCGCTCCATCTCCTGTTGGTTGCGAAACGCTTGACGCAGTACATCAACGCCTTTTGTCAGCTGATCCCGGTCGCGGAGTCGACGTTCGATGAGACGCTCGAAGCGGGCCTCGAGCTCGTCGCATTCCGATATTCGCTGCGACGTATCGAAGCGAACGTCGCAACGCTGCGTCACGTCGATTGGGTCGGCCGAGATGAGCGAGGCCGTGACCTCCGCGACGGGTGTCACGGTGATCTGCACCAACACAGGTTGCGCCAACCGGTCGAGCACGTGCTCGTCTTGCTCGATCGCTTTCGCGAGTTGTGCGGTGAACACCGCGACCGTATCGGTTGAGGACGGATCGGGCGCCACGTCGATGATGTCGGCGGGCGTCACCGTGATGTCCTTCACCTTCATGGGCAGCTCGTCGTGCTTGCCGCGCTGTTGCAGTTGGGCTCGAATCGTCGCTGAGCCGAAACGCTGGAATTCGCGGCTGTACGCGATGACGAATTCATCGGCCATCGGAACCTCCCAATGGCGTCAACCCTGAGGCGGCCACGTAGCACCGCCACGTGTTCGAGCATTCGACCAAGGCCCAGCCGTCGTCGGTCGTCTCGATGAGCCGCACATCGAGCCCGGCGTCCAGTCTCGTGCCCGGCGTGAAGGTCCCAGAAGGCACGCCCCCGACCGCCAAGGGCGCCGAGCCGACCACATGCGTCGCTTGCCACGCGGCAGGCTCCGAGGTGGGATCTGAAGGCAGCACAACTCGTCTCGCCACGACCGCCGCTGCGGCGGCGACGAGCGCCGTCGGGGTCGAGTCGACCGCTGAGCGCGAACTGGCCGTCAACAAACTCGATTCCTCGGCGGGCTGTTCCGACGATGGCAGAACGCTCACGGAATCTCCGGGCGCGCCCGCCGAAGTCTGGGCAGCATCGAAGATGGTCGCCTCGCGGTCGGTCGCGTCGTCGATGGCTTCCGATACCGAGTCCTCTATTCGAGCGGTGATCGCGGAGGTATCGAGGTGGTCGATCGCTCGGCCGTCGGGCGCGAACGTCGAGTCACCTACGACCTCGCCGGCGTCGAGCACGGTGATACGCGTTCCCACCTCACCTTCAGAGTCGCTCACGACCACCGACCAGCTGACCTCGCCACTCGTCAGAGTCACCGAAGAGGTGTCGGGGTGTGCCAGAAGGAAAAACCCGGGGCCCACGACCATAAGCTGGTCGTCGATCTCGGCGGCGATCCACTCCTGGGATGACGCGTCAGGCTCGGCTTGGGTGACTGGCGCCGACCCGATGATGTCAACGGCCCGCTCGATCTGGTGGGCCACATCCAGGAGTGCAGAGTCCGACACCGGTAGAGCGGTGGCCGTGCGCAAGGCCGCGAGTTCGTCGAGCACCGTCGTGAGGTCGAGCAGTGATTGCGCCATCATGGCCCCTCCGTCGTGAGTCTGACGGTCGTCTCGCGGTACAGCCCGATCGCGTAGAAGAGGAACGCCAGGATGGCAAAGCCTTCGCCGACATGGACAATGGCTTGGAACTTGAGCTTGAAGACGCTCAAGGCCGAGAGGCCTGCGAAGCTGATCGGTGCGGTTGCCCCCCACGACATGACCGCCGATACGAGCGCCGCGATGACCGCGACGACCGCGAGGATGTTGCAGAGGAGGCTGAACTTCGAAACGAACTCGTCGAGGCCGGCGATGGCACCGTCGAAGCTGACGTTGCTGTTCCGCAGGCCATTCATCATGGACAGATGCTGCTGGTCCGCTCCGGGAACAAAGGGAAAGTGGAACAGCCCGACTGCCCCGGTGGTCGTGCCAACGCCGTCGTTGGCCGCGCTCTCGATCCCGAGTGGCAGGCTGCTGCGCAGAGTGTCCTTGAACGAGATGATGCTGGGACTCTTGGTGCCGCCTTTGGCGCTCACCAGTTGGAGCAGCGCTTTGTTCAGCTCCTTGATGACCGTCTCGGCCGACTTCTTCGCTGCGTAGGCCGCGGCCTCGCCTGCGGCGGGGGCGGGGATGGCGGTCAGCACTCCAAGGGCCAGTTCTTCGACCTTGCCGAGAGCCGAGCTCACCAACGACTCCAACATCTCCTCGGTCTGCGTGACGAGGCGAGCAAGGGCCGTGGAGAAGCCGCCGGTGCCTTGCGGCGCCGCTGCGGCGAACACGTTCTCCACTGACTGCGCGAGCTCGGGGAAGGTCCTGGCGATGATCGGACGCAGAGATGCCAGCCCGCTCAACATTCCCGAGATCGCGGAACCCGCCCAACGCATCGGGCCGGTGCTGAGCAGATATGTCACGATCGTCTCGCCCAGCTTCTTGACCCTGATGGCGTACTCGACCAAATCAACGGCGAATTTGACGATCAGGTCGATGCCTTGGTCGAACAGCTTGGCGTGGATCCCGTCGATGATGACGGTGCCTCGTATTGCTGCTTGGACGAGATCGGTTCCGAGTACGGCCTTTTCGCCGTCGGATTCCAACTCCTCGGCCAGCTGGCGAGCCATGACCTTGGGTTGGTCGCCCAACGAAGTCACGAGTGTGCTCTGCAGGAGACGCGCGAGCGTCGCCGTGGTCGTCGGATCACGAACATAGGCCCGATACGCAGAGACGAGCGTGCCCATCGCGGCATCGAGATCACCCGCGGATTCCTGTGCGAACGGCTCGAGCACCATCTGGCGCCGCGGACCCATGGGTAGCTCAGTCAAGCCGGCGGCCAGTTCCGGCAGGCGCCACTGAAAGGTGCCGGACTTGTCCGTGCGCACGTCGAGCACGACCTCCGCCAGCCCGCCGCTTGTCTCAACCTGTACGAGCGGCGTGGCGTCGTACACATCGGACTTGTCGGGTATTTCCGCGTCGAGCGACACGAATCCGTGGTGTCCGACCACCTCCTCCGGCGCGAGGCCCGCCTGGATCGTGAGCTCATACGGTGGATCGAAGTCGAGGCGTTCCTTCTTGCCCTCGAGTTGCACCCGCACCTCGGGGCTGACGTGAAGCACGACAGGCTTGTCCGCCTCGTCGCGATGCTCGCCGCTCCCGGAGAAGATGCGCAGGTCTTGGTCATAGATGCCGCCCGGTTCGTAGACCAGCGCGGGCGGCGTGTACGTGAACTTGACCCGACCGCCGTCGTCGACGGTCAGCAGCTTTGACTTGGGATCGATTGTGCCCCCCGGACAACGCGGCGAGTCGCGCAGCTCCCAGGAGACGTCCCCGTTGCGCAACAGCCGACCGGTTCGCGCGCGCGTGAAGCGCAGCGTCACCTCGTGGCCGAGATTGTCGGT
>JAYUFA010000323.1:0-1799 GCA_043738925.1 Actinomycetota bacterium | reverse complement strand
CGCTGTTGGCGTTGGCGTTGCGATGACGACTGCGTCGCAGCGGGTGCTGTCAACGATCCATCCGCTCTTGTCACGTTCGATGCTCGTCACCGCGTGATCGCGAACGATCAGGTTTTCCAAGGCTTTGTCAAGCGCGTGAACAAGCTGCGCCATGCCATTGCGAGGCGCGAAGAAGATGGGTGCGGAAGGGTCGGCTGCGAGCGTGGCCTGACGTTGCGCTTCGAGCGCGCGTATCAGACTGGCGTTGTTTCGCGCGGCGGCGTCGATCAACGGCGCGCCCGCAGCGAGGCTCAGATGGTCAGAGTCGCCGGCATAAATGCCGCCGAGTAATGGGTCCACGAGTTGTTCGAGGATCTCGTCGCCGAGGCGTCGCCGTATGAGCGAGCCGAGGGACTCGTCGTCTTTGGGCATGGCGCTGTCGACAGTTCTCTCGAGGTCACGCGCAGCGATGCGGACAGCTTCGTCGGACACGATGCCCGATGCTCGCAACGCGTCGAGGTCGAGCGGCACGCCCAGCACGTTGGGCGTGGGGATCGGACGCAATGCGCCGTGGGTGTAGATGTACGCATGGCGCGACGCTGGTGAGATGAGCTGATCGCCGAACCCGAGTTCGTGGCACAACTCGACCGCCCAGGGCACCCGCGCCAGGAACGAGTCGGCGCCACCGTCGACGTTTGGCAATCCAGCGAACGGACCGGTACGGATCTTGCCGCCCGTGCAGCCATCCGCTTCGAACAACGTGACGTCGGCGCCACCGCGCACAAGGTCGTAGGCGGTCGTGAGTCCGGCTATCCCCCCACCGACGACGACGACCTTCATAGCGGGTTGACTTGACCCTCGCGATGCACGAGCTCGACAACGCGCTCGAGAATCGACGGATCCGTTTCGGGGAACACGCCGTGGCCAAGGTTGAAAACGTGGCCCGCATTCCCGGCGTTGCGAGCCAGCACGTCGCGCACTTCAGTCTCGACCACCGACCATGGTGCGAGGCATACCGCCGGATCGAGGTTGCCTTGCAACGCCGTACCCACGGGCACGCGTTTGCGAGCGTCGTCGAGGTGCACGCGCCAGTCGACGCCGACCACATCAGCGCCGGCCTCGGCCATCGAGCCCAGCAGCTCGCCCGTATCCACACCGAAGTGGATGCGGGGTACGCCGGTGTCGGCCATGGCCGCGAACACCTTGGTGCTCGCCGGAAGCACGTACGTGCGGTAGTCGCTTCGGTGTAGCGCTCCGGCCCACGAATCGAAAAGCTGAATCGCGCGGGCGCCCGCGGCCACTTGCGAACGCAGCGACGCGATGGCCATGTCCGCGAGACGATCCATGAGCGCGAACCACAGCGCAGGCTCGCCCCGCATGAGCGCTTTGGTCTTGCCGTAAGTGCGCGATGGGCGGCCTTCGATCAGGTAGCTGGCCACCGTGAACGGGGCGCCGGCGAATCCGATGAGGGGCACGGAGAGTTCGGCGACAAGATTGCGGACCGTCTCGATCACATAGGGCGTGTCGATCTCGGGTTCGAACGGGCGAAGACGATCGAGGTCGGCCGCACGCGTGAACGGCTGATCGATCACGGGCCCGGTGCCCGGTGCGACATCAACGCCGAAGCCGATCGCGTGCACGGGCACCACGATGTCGGAGTACAGGATTGCCGCGTCGACGCCATAGCGCCGCACGGGCTGCAAGCTGATCTCGGTGGCGAGGTCGGGTTGCTTGATCGCGTCGAGGATGCTGCCCGGACCGCGAATGGCGTGATATTCGGGCAACGACCGCCCCGCTTGGCGCATGAACCACACGGGAAC
>JAYUFA010000322.1:0-1802 GCA_043738925.1 Actinomycetota bacterium | reverse complement strand
TTCGCACTGAAAGGCAATGCGTTGCCGACGATTCGTTTGATCACGCCACGCTGGCCCACGATCGCAGCCCGCCGTACCAAGCGGCATCGGGCCTGATGTGCCGGCTGCGGCGACTGGCGTTGCCCATCGCCCTGCTGGCGCAAGCGGCCGCGGCCATGGCGGCACCGCTTCACGTTGCGATCGACACCCACGCGCTGCCGGTAGCTGGCTTCGTCGTCGCCTTTGACCTCATTGATGGCGGATCGCCGTCGAACACCGTGCTGCTCAGCCAGCTGGCCACTGATGGCTCCTTCGCGGCCGCCACCTTCACAGGCGACGCCGCTGCGTCCGCGGGCACGATGACACTCGGCGATGCGCAGTTCTTCAACGAGATCCTCCTGCCGGTCTTCTCGGCCAACACGGTGAGCTTCGATATCGCCATGACGCTCGCGGCGCCGGCGCCTGGCTCGTTTCCCGATGTCTTCTCGTTGTTTCTGCTCGATCCCACCACTCTCCTGCCGTTGGTGACGACCACGGACCCGACGGGCGCTGATGCGCTTTTCACGATCCAAAGCGGCGACAGCCCGTTCGGCCCGTTGACGACGTTCACCGACTCGGGCCTCGGAGCTCCAGCCACATGGACAGTCACACCCTCCGTGTCGGCGGTGCCCGAGCCGGGCAGCGTCTTCTTGATGTTGACCGGACTGGCGGCGCTGCTGGTCTGGCGCCGTCCGCACACGAGCCTGATCCGCTCCATCGGCCTGGCAGCGCTCGTCTTACCCGGGCTGGCGCAGGCTGCGATCCACGTGATACCGGGGGGAGGCACGAGCTTCCCTCACGACGGGGCGAAGTGGGACACCGCGTACAGCGCGACCGAACTGCAGACCGCGATCAACAAGAACGCCGGTGCGGAGTTCTGGCTCGCCAAGGGTGCCTACGGCCAATTGCAGAACATTCCGGACGGAACCCAACTCTACGGCGGCTTCGTCGGCGGCCTGCTCGGCGAGACCAGCCGCGGTGAGCGCGACCCGGCGGCCAACTTCACGTCGTTCGACGGCATCCTGATCACGTCTTACGACGACGGTACCGGCAACAACACGAAGATTGTTCAGGGGCCGAGCACGGTCGTCGACGGTTTCACGATCGCCGGCTTCGGCTTCATACTGGAACAGGCGTCGCCGACCCTGTCGCAGAACGTCGTGATCGGCGCGCCTGTAGGCATCACCTTGAGCTTTGGTGCGGCGCCAATCATTAACGACAGTCAAATCACCGGCGGCACCTATGGCGTCACGATTGCCGGGCCGGTTCAGGTCGTCAAGGTCGGACCGAACCGCGTCGAAGCCAAACCGACGATCAACCGCTCGACGATCACCGGCGGCAGCATCGGGCTGCTCGAGAACCCGTTCAACGGGAAGCTGCCAACGCTGATCGTCAATGCGACCACGTTCTCGGGTTCGAAGGGGGACGGGATGGAGCTCTACGGCAACGCGGAGTTCACGGACTGCATCGTCGAGAAGAACGGCAACGGCGCGTTGAGAGGCGTCTACGTCGGCCAAGGCGATCCGGGACAGACGATCCGGTTCGAGCGCTGCAAGATCCGGGACAACCTGGGCACTGGTCTCGAGGCGGCAGTCTCAGCCAACACCAATGTCATCCTGCATCGATGCGAAATCACCGGCAACAAGTTGTCCTCCTCCGCGAGCGGCCTGCATGCTGGCGGCGTGGAGGTCAACAACGACGGCGTGCAGATCATCGAATCGAAGATCGTCGGAAACAGCACCAACTCCAACGGGGGTGGCGTGTTCTTCAACGCGTACCGCAAT
>JAYUFA010000321.1:0-4818 GCA_043738925.1 Actinomycetota bacterium | reverse complement strand
CGTCTCAGTGCTTGAGCGCGGTCGTCTCGAAAGTCGTCTCGGACGGGGGCGCCTCGAAGCCGCCCGCGATTCCCTTCATCATCGTGGGCATCAGGATTCCGTCGCGGAAGGCTTCCCAGCTCTCTTTCGAATCGTGCAGCGCGACGATGGTCCAGCCGTCAGCCGAGGCGCCGGCCGCGTGGAAGATCTGCCCCGCCGGCAGGCCGTCCTTTGGATGAACCGCAGCGACCGACGCCTCGTACTGCTCTTTTGTGCCACCCGCGAACTGGTGAACTACTGCGTATGCCATCGTGTGCTCCTTGGTTTGGTTTGGCTGCTGCTCGACAGATCGAATCACACGGTGCCGTTGGCGAGCCAGTGCGCACATTTCGCGCCCAGCTCGGCGAGCGCCCGTTGCTCGTACTCTGTCGACTCGGCTTCGGAGAGCGTCTCGCGCCAGCGCCCGTTCACGCCCTTGTTGATGAACGTGGTCGCGCCACCCTCCCAGACCGCGCCACCCAGCGGTGCGGTCAGTGTTGCGTGTTCCTTCATCCAATCGAATGAGCAGTACTCCTCGATCTGCGGCCAATCGACCTCAGACACGTCAACGGCGAGAAACGACGCGAGCTGTCGCATCTGGCCGGGCAGATCGCGCTTGAGGTCGGCGAAGTTCACGAGGTGCACGTTGGGAAGGTCGCGGATCGCCCACCACGTGCGCACGTTGTCCCAGAACGGCCAGAATGGGAAGCCGTCACCGTCCATCCATTCGCGCCAGTACTGGCGAATGTCTTCGGTGGGCCGTTCGATCGCCGGACCAACGCGTCCTGGCGTGTCGTTGAGGAGCTCGTACCACAGCGCGTTCGCATTCGAGTGGTGGTTGTACATACTCCACAGCACATCGCGACCGTCGCGACCGACGTAGACGTACTTCGCACGCGGCGAAAAGACGAGCGCGTCGACCGGCAAGTGCGTCTTCACGAAACGTCGATGAGTCTGGGCCTCGAGTTCGCCGAACTTGACGTCTTTCGGCGGCACGCGCAGATCAAGCCACGGTGACATGGCACCGACCGCGAGCGCGGGATCAGGACCGAGCAGCAGTTGGCCGAGGATCTGCTGCGTCCACGTCGTGCCCGACTTCGCGTAGGTGGCGACCACGATGTCGTCGTCTCGGAACGTGAACTCGTTCCAGACCGTCGAGTCGAAATGGTGGTTGTGGAGCTCCCGCTCCTTGACTGGCCAAACCGTGTCGCTCACGCTGCTCCCTCATGTTCGTGACCTCGCCACAGCGAGGCACGCCGAAGAGATTCGCACATGCTAGTTTCGTACGCGCATCATCTGAGCGTCACCCCTCATCGGGCGGGATCGACGCAAGGATGGCCGCAAACCGCGCCTCAAGTTCGATCGCAGTTTCGACCAGTGTCGACCAGCCACCGCGCGCAAGCTACCGACGCGTGCCCGCCGCGGCCGCGTACTGTCAGCGATCGTGCAATCCACCGAACGAGAGCTCCGACATGAATCGAATCCGGGTATTCGACGCCGAGAAGGCCAACGAGATGTCGCGACAGGTTCTGGTCGAGCAGCAGCTTCACGCCGACGTGACGAGGCGATGCTCGCGAAGAGCCGCGAACTCCAACGCGGCGCGAACGTGGGCGGGTGTCAACTCCGCGAAGTCCGCGACGATCTCATCAGTACTCATCCCAGACGCGAGATACTCCAACACGTCATAAACCGTGATGCGTGTGCCTACAAAGCACGGCTTCCCGCCACGCACACCCGCCCGCACCTCGATCAGCGCCACCGATGCTTCCAACGTACGATTCTACGCCACAGAAATTCGGCGTCCTGTGTCGCGTTCCTTCCATCCCGACATCCGACCAGAGTGCATGATCGACGACACGTGGCCGACACCAGCTAACGAGCGCTGTCGGCGACATCGCGTTTGCGTCTCGGGTGCCGCGCCAGGTGTACTTTCCCGTCCGTGACCGACGACGCGCCGCTCCTACCCGAGCACTGGCAGGCCGTGCACGACGCGCTCCGCAAGCTGTACATCGGCTTCGGTTTGTCAGTAGTCGGATGCGGCTTCGTAGGCATCTTCTTCGCGATCGCCGGCCACCGTTCCCTTCGACGCAGCGGGCCCACACTTGCCGTGCGCGAGCTCTCACGCATCCGGCTCATCCTGGCCGTCGCGTTGATCGGCGCCGCGGCGCTCGCCGTCGCGACCCGGGCATCGGTCAACAGCACCACCCTGCGCGTCGCGGCCGTCGTCCCCGCCGTCGCCGTCACGACGATCGACATCGCGGCATGGACAATGATCGGCATCGCGCTCGCGCGCTGGGCCGGCTCCAACACGCTCGTCGCAGAATGGCGACGCACCCAACGCGTCCTCATCGCGCTCAGCGCGGCCTTCGCTTCCGGTGTTATAGAAATCGCAGTCGACGCCACGCGACAATTCGGCAAGGCCACCATCGCGGTATGCGCGATCCTCTTCTGGATACAGCTGCCCTTCACCAGCTGGCGGACCTACGCGCTCTTTTCACAACCCCTGCGACCCACCAACGCACCGAACGGTCCACCGCCCCCGCCGCCACCACCCAGCTGATCCGCTTCGTCGAAGGCCACGCCGTTGCTGCGGCCCACATGTCTCAACGACCGCCGAAGCCGTTGACGCCCGCTCGCTCGCGCGCTACGAGCCGAATTCTCCTGCAGTCTCACGCCGACCCTGACCGACTCAGCGACGCGGAGTTGCGCCTCGCGCTTTGTCAACGCGCGACAACTCGACATTCCGATTGACCACCGACGAACCGTCTTGGACCAGGCGGCGTGCTCGATTCCGATCTCACCATACGAGTTCGATCGTCGCACAGGAGGCGCGCCCATGACACAGACGCACGCGACGCGCGGGCGTCCCATCCCGTGGCTCAGCGTGGCGTACGCGACACGGATCGTCCCTGCCATCGGCGTGAGCCAGGCTCAATCATGTGAACTCGGTCAAGGTCATGGAATCGATGTCCGCGAACGCATTGCCGCCCGCCCCGACGTATTCGATGGCGATGGTGTTGTCGCCTTGGTGCAGGTTTATCAAGACCGGGAAACCGTTGCTGGTCCCACTGCCGACCCAGGCGTTGGCGGTCCAGGCGGTCGCGGTCTTTGGCAGGTCTATCGAACCTGCGGCGACGCCGTTGACGTAGATGCGTCGGGTGATGCCACTCTCGATCGAGCGTTCTCGCAGATACAGCCAGTGCGAGGTGTACGTGCTGTTGTCATGCACAGCGAAGGTGATGCGTTGGCCGAGCGAGCCGAACGAACCGACGTAGCCGGTGCCGTTGTAGCCGGGGTTCGCGGAGGTGACGACAGGCGGAGGTGACCCGGTCAGCGTCGCATATTCGGCTTCGAACGTGCGGGTGCTCGGGTCAGTGCCAGGAGCCGACAGGCAGGTCGGCGGTGAGGGCGACCCCGTGTAACCGTAATCGGCGCTCCAGGCTGCGAGGTTTACGCACGGGTAGTCGCTTGGCGTGAGCGTGAGCACGGCGTTGAAGACGCCGACGCCGTTAGCGGAGTAGGAAACGATGTAGGGGTAGGAGACGGAACGATTGGACGACCCGAGGCTCAGAGCGACCCCGTTGCCGGCGCTCGGCTGAAGGAAGAATAGGGAGGCCCGGAAGCCGAGCGCCGGTGCTTGGGTCCAGTTGATTTGGACGGTGCTCGGATTGAGCTGCACGTAGGAGTTGATCTGGGGTGTGTTCGGGGTCGGCGCCATGATCAATGGGCTCTGAGCTATCGATTCGCCTGCTCCGTTGAAGGCTACGATCTCGAAGTTGTTCGTGATGTGGTTCACGGAGTAGCCGGTCTCGGTTACTACCGCCGAGGTGGCGTTCGCTCCGACGGTCGCGAGCAAGGTCCGGTTCAGGGGGTAGGTGAACTCGTAGATGCGGTAGCCGGTTTCGTTGTTGGCGTTGTCGGACCACTGCACCTGGAACAGCCCTTGCGCAGTCTGATAATCGACGACCTTCCCGTAGTCGGGGTTCGACCAGTCAAGGGCGGCGATCGTCACCGCGGTCGCGGCTGCTGGGAGACCGCCGGGGGTCGGGGTGACCGTCGTTATCTGGTCGAGGTCGACGAAGCCGCTGCCGCCGTTGAGGGTGACGCTGTTCGGTCCAGCGTTGAGGGTAACGGTGACGGTAATTTCGGTCCATGCGCCGTTGGCCCAGTTGCCGCTGGTGTCGCCGCCATGGGTGTTGGCGAACGCCATGGTGGTGGTGCCGTTGGGGACGGTGAGTTGGCGACTCGCTGTGCCGGTGGCGTTCTGGTAGCGGAAACTGACGTTGTATTGACCGCTCGCCGGGGCGTTGACGGTGAATGTGATGGCTTGGTTGCCGTTCCAGTTGCCGATGTAGCCGGTTCCTCGAAAGCCCGAGTTCACGCATCGTTTGGCTGCGCCACCGGCGCCGGTGATCTGGGCGTTCTCGGCCGGATACGCGCCGTTACCACCGAAGTCGATCGAACACGTCGTCGGCACCTGGCCTGCGGCGACGTGAATCGTGACTGTGGCGGTCGTGCTGGCACCGCGGTCGTCGGACACGGTGACGGTGAAGGTGACGTTGCGGTCAGCGCCGGCGTTGGAGTTGTACCGGATCGCGCCGGCGCCTAGCTGCGAGACGTATCCGTCGCCGGGTTGGCTGAACGCGGTGACCGTCATCGGGTCACCGTCGGGCTCTGATGCGTAGTCCAACACGTTGACGTCGATCGACTGGCCACCCGTGACCGCGACCTGGATCGCCAGCACGGTCGGTGGGTGATTGACGATGACGGCGGTGCCAGTGAAGTACCCGGCCGCGTCGA
>JAYUFA010000320.1:0-4840 GCA_043738925.1 Actinomycetota bacterium | reverse complement strand
CGCGGCCGGTGATCCCGAGGTCGAACAGGCCTTGGGCGACATAGCGCGGTATCTCCTGCGGGCGAAGAATGCGCACATCAGACACGCGTGGGTCGGCGATGGACGCCTTGTAGTCGACCGACGAGTTTCGACGGACGGCAAGATCAGCCGCGTCGAACAGCTCGAGCGTGGCCTTTTCGAGCGAGCCTTTGGGCAGAACCAGATTCAGCACGCCTGCACGCTACCGGGCGGTCACGGCCGCATGACGAGACATATGTCGTCGCCAAGGCGGCGGACGCCGTGGAACCGACCTCGCCACACGTCGCTCATGGTCGCGGCGCCCGGACCCGCGAACATCGCCCGAGCATCATCGCCCCCGAAAAGCGCCGGTGCGACATAGACGACGTACTCATCGACCAGGCCGGCCTCGTGAAAGCGCCACGCCACGTTCGCGCCGCCCTCGACCAACACCTGCAGCACGCCATCGGCCGCGAGCTCAATCAGCACGTCGGCGATCGGTCCGGTGCACGAACGCGCCGGCAAGACGCGTGCTGCGTCAGGCACTCGACCGAGCACCACGCGCAACGGATCGACGCCTCGCGCGGGGACATCGCCGGCGGCACGAAAATCGCGCACCGTGAGCGACGGATCGTCGGCACGAACGGTGCCAGCGCCCACCACCACCGCATCGCTTTCCGCGCGGAGCCGGTGCGCGTCGGAGCGCGCTTCGGCACCTGTGATCCACATCGATGCGCCATCGGGGGCCGCGATGCGACCGTCGAGCGACGCCGCCAACTTGAGCACCACGTATGGACGACCCAGTGTGCGATGCGTCAGATAAGCGCGGAGCTGTTCGGTCACCTTGTTCGCGCTGACACCCAAGGTGACTTCGATGCCCGCCGCGCGCAGCCGGGCGATACCGCGACCCTTGACGTTCGAGTCGGGATCCTCGATCGCCACCACGACGCGACGAACACCGGCGTCGATGATCGCGTCGGCACACGGCCCCGTGCGGCCGTGATGCGAACATGGCTCGAGCGTGGTGTACAGGGTGGCGCCCCGCGCCTGATCACCCGCGTCGCGCAACGCAGCTGCCTCGGCGTGCGCGCCCCCCGGCTCGCTGGTGGCGCCTTGGTAGACAGTCCCCTCAACTGCCACAACGACTGAACCAACCCAAGGGTTCGGTGAGGTGAGCAAGCGAACCGTCGTAGCGTTCGCGATGGCCAGACGCATGTAGCGCTCGTCGCCGGCCGACGAAGCCAATGGCGTCATGGCATCAACCGTGTGCGGTGGGTGCGTCGACCATGAGACGTACGGCGTGGGGAACCACGTCGATCACCGCCTCCAGACACTCGGCGGCGCCCTTCGGGGAGCCAGGCGTATTGAGCACGAGAGCAGTGCCGAGCGTGCCGGCCACGCCACGCGACAGGCGACCCAGCGGGTTGACGAGGCGCATCGCTTCGGCAAGCCCGGGGGCCTCGCGCTCGATCACGGCGCGCGTTCCCTCAGGTGTCTGATCCCGCGGCCCGAAGCCCGTACCGCCAGTGCTCACGATGAGACCGGTGAATCCCGTGGCGAGTGATCGCAAGGCGGTCGCGACGTTGTCGCGGCCATCGGCCACCACAGCGCGTTCGACGACGGTGATGCCATGCGCAACGAGCACGTCGGCCAGCGCGGCGCCCGACTTGTCCTCGCGCGTTCCGGCGATGACGCCGTCGGACACCGTGAGCACCTTGGCCGCGATATCGCTCGAGTCGTGATCAGCCATGGTCGGTGAGACTACCGTGCGCCACCGCGTCGACCTGTCGCGGCAGGTTCTAGGGTGACGCACGCATGGACACGACCGCGGACGCGACGCCGACCACGTCGAGCGCTCTCGATGTACTTCGCGACCGCTTTGTGCGCCGCTACATCGTGTCGCAGCTCGCCACGTCCATCGGCGTGTTCCTTCAGGTCTCCGTGCTTGCCAAGCAGCTGTACGACATCACCGGTAAGACGTTTTCGCTCGGCTTGCTCGGACTGGTCGAGTTCACGCCAGCGGCTTTTCTCGTATTGGTCACGGGTTCGGTGGCTGACCGATTTGATCGTCGCGTCGTCGCGGCGTGCGGGATGGCCGGTCAGATGGCTGCAACCCTGGCGTTGCTGCTGTACGCGCGTACCGATCCGACCGCGGCCTGGCCGTTGTACGTGATGGCGTTCGGGTACGGCGCGTCACGAGCATTCATGTCTCCCGCGGTGCGCTCGATACCCCCGATGATCGCTCCGGATGGCGGTCTTCCTCGCACGATCGCGCTCACGTCATCGGTGTTCACCGTCGCGTTCATCATCGGCCCGGGCGCGTCGGGTTTCCTTTACGACATCGCGCCGTGGGTTGCCTACGCCGTGGCGCTCGGTCTCCAACTCATGGGCCTGTACGGAATACTCCGTCTGAGATTCCGGCGCGAGCCCGAACGATCCAGCGAGCGACCGACGCTGCACTCCGCCCTGGAAGGACTGCGCTTCATTCGACGCAGCCCGATGTTGCTTGCCGCGATCTCGCTCGACCTGTTCGCAGTACTTTTCGGCGGAGCGGTTGCGCTGCTTCCGGCCATCGCGAAGGATCGCCTGGGCGTGGGCAACATCGGCTACGGGTTCCTGCGCGCTTCGGTCGGTATCGGCGCGGCGCTCACGGCGATCGTGTTCACCATCCGCCCGGTGCAACGCAACATCGGCCGCGTCCTGCTCATCGTCGTCGCGGTGTTCGGCGTGGCGACCATCGTGCTCGGCGCGACACGAAACTTCACGGTGGCGATCATCGCGATCGCCGTGCTCAGCGGTGCCGACATGGTGAGCGTGTTCATCCGCAGCACGCTCGTTCCACTGATCACCCCCGACGACAAACGTGGGCGAGTGTTCGCGGTCGAGATGTTGTTCGTCGGCGCGTCGAACGAGCTGGGGGGCTTCGAGAGCGGCGTCGCCGCGGCCGCCATCGGAACCGCGGCCGCGGTCGTCAGCGGTGGCGTCGCGACCGTCGTCATCGTTGCGATGTGGTGGCGGTTCTTTCCGTCACTGCGAGACATCGACCGGTTCGAGGACCTGAGTGTCGGCCACGGAGATCAGGAACCGGCGACCACGTAGCGGAACATGCACATGCCATCGGTATCGGCGTCGTAAGGCAGAAGCCGAACGCCGTCGCCGTACGGTCGCCATGGGCCGTCGTCGACCGGTGCCGCGACGAGCGTCGGATGAGTGGCAGCGATGTGCTCATCGACACCAAGCGACTCGGCTTTGGTCAACGTGCACACGCTGTAGACGAGCATGCCCCCAGGAGCGAGCACGCGTACGGCCTCATCGACCAACGCCTTCTGCACTTCGACCAGTCGATCGATCGCCTCGGGCACAATGCGCCAGCGCGCGTCAGGACGACGCCGCAACGCACCAAGACCTGAGCAGGGCGCGTCGACCAGCACGCGATCGAATGAAGCCGAAGGCCACGGCAGGGCGCGACCATCGGCCGCGACTACGTGCATCGCACCCAGGCGGTGCGCGTTGCGATTCGCCACCACGAGCGAGAGTCGGCCGACACGAGCGTCGCTCGCAAAGACCGTCGCCCCTGTGGCAGCGATTGCGGTCGCCTTGCCTCCGGGCGCGGCGCAGACGTCGGCGACGCGCAGGCCCGGGCCCCCTTCGACCGCCGCGGCGACAAGCTGCGAGGCACGGTCTTGGCGATACCCGTCGTCGCGCACGTGCACCTGACCGGGCTCGTTCATCGCCACGAGTGAAGCAGCCGCGTCGGCCTCGCCGAGGTCAGTGGTGAGGCGCTCGACGAGCCAATCGGGATAGCTGAGCCGAACCGCGTCACTCGGCCATTCGTTCGGCCCCACCGGATGCTGCGCGACACGACGCAGGATGGCGTTGACGAAGCCACGTGCACGCTTGGGTACAACGCCAACCGTGGCATCGACCGCGGCGTGCGGCGGCGTGCCGAGAAACGCGAGTTGATATGCGCCGAGCCGCAGCGCGGCGCGCACAGCCGGCTCGACGGTGGTGTCGATGATGAAGCGGTCGACAAGGTGGTCGCAAGCACGCCGCATACGAGTGGTGCCGTAGACGAGCTCGGTGACGAAGCCACGATCGCGCTCATCGAGCGCCGCAGTCGCCAACACCTGTGCCAAAAGCAGGTTCGCGTACGCCCCATCGGTGTCGATGCGCACGAGCGCGTCGACGGCGACGCGGCGCGCGTCGGCGCGCGCTCGTTCCGGTTTGCGAGCGCCTTTGGGCGGCGAAGGTCGCACGCTCATTCGCCGAGCCGATCGGACGACGTCGGGCGCGCGCCGTTGCGCCACGCGACCGCACTCTGTCGAGCTTTCCCCTCAGGCTGGACCTCGATCAACTCGAGCTCGCCGGTCGCGGTGCCGACCCGAAGGCCATCGAGCGAGCCGGCATCGAGACCCCGAACGGCCGCCGCGTCGATCAGCGAAGCTCGCCAAATCTTGAGGCGTTTGCCCCGAAACGTGGTCCACGCGTCACCCAAACGGATGCGACGTTGCACCTCGACGGCGGTCGAGGTGAAGTCGAGCCGAAGCTCGACCGGATCGATCTTGGCGGCATGCGTGACCTCGCCTGCCTGCGGCCGCGGTTCGCCGAGCCCTGCGCTGAGCGCATCGAGCATCAGCTCGGTACCGATCTGAACGAGGCGCGGACGTAGCTCGTCGAGTGACTCGTCAGGCCCGATCGGCGTCTCCGCCTGGCGATACACGCCGCCCGTGTCGAGGCCCTCCTCGACGGCCATCACGCACACGCCGGTGACGCGATCGCCCGCCAAAATCGCCCGTTCAACCGGTGCGGCGCCGCGCCACCGCGGCAACAGCGAGAAGTGCAG
>JAYUFA010000319.1:0-12837 GCA_043738925.1 Actinomycetota bacterium | reverse complement strand
CGACCCGCCTCTGCGGGTCGGCTTCGGCGCGCGCCGGGGTCGAAACGACACGCGCAGGGCGCGACGTGAAACGATGAGGCATGGCTGCTGCACCAGAGACCACCAAGGCGTTCAACGAACTTATTGACCTGCTCGGCGAAGTGCGCGATCAGTACGCGCTCTCGCCCGAGCGGTTCACCGACGACATCGACGTGGTCGAGGCGTTTCGGTACGTGACGCACCTGTTGTCCGAGGCCACAGAGTTGTTCGCCGAGGGCGATACCGATCGACCCCGGTTGTCGTCGATCGTGTCACCGGCCCGGAAGTTCCTCGGCGACAACCCCGACGCCATCTATCAGCAAGCCGTGATCCGCGGTGACCGCTCATATCGCATCACCGGCACGCGCGATGAACAGACGTACATCTCCTTCACGATCCACGGCCATGACCCAGCGGGCGGCATCAACGGCGCGGTCCTCGCAGACCGTAACGACCGCGACTTCGCCGTCAACGCAGACGGTAGCTACGAGATCATCCTCAGCCCCGACGAGCATCCGGGGAACTGGATCCCGCTGCACCCCGACGCCCGGTTCGTGTTCGTGCGCAACTACTACCTACGCGAGCGTTCAGCGCAGACCGATTCTTCGATCGCCGTCAACATCGCGATCGAGCCGTTGGAACCACTTGCTCCACCCGCGCCACTTGACGATCTGACCTACGCGTCAAGGCTGCGCGACGCCGTGGGCTTCATGCGCGCCAACACGATGGGTCTGCGTATGTTTCACGCTCCATCGACCGCGCCGTTCAAGTCGAAGGTGGTGAACACCATCGGCACACCGTGGAGCTTTCGCAACACCGGCGTCGATGCCGCGGGTGCGGTCGACATCTTCTACGCCGCCGGTCGCTTCGACCTGGGCCCCGACGAAGCGCTCGTGATGGAAGGATCGATACCCAAGGGCGCGTTCACCAACGTGGTCCTTTGGAACGCTCAGATGCAAACACTCGACTACGTCCATCGACGCTGCTCGCTGAACGCGTCACAGATGGCATACGAGTCCGACGGCTCCTACCGGATCGTTGTCGCCGCTCAGGACCCCGGCGTCGCGAATTGGATCGACACCGAGGGTCACCGCGTCGGAGATATCTTTTGGCGCTTCCTGCTCCCCGACTCACAACCGGAGACGCCACGCTGCCGGGTCGTTGCCTTGGCCGACGTCGCCACGATCTGACCACCGTCCTTTGAGCACGAGCCAATAGGCGAGTGCGACCCAGCAGCACAGCGAGTGTTTGGGCCGCTCGGCCCAAACAGAAGTTCTCGCCCACCGAGCTGGCCCCTATCGGTCGCGCGTTCTTCGCGGGTCCAACGGCTCTGCCGCGGCCCGACGTGGGCGATTAGCGTCCGGGTATGCGCCTTCCTCACCTGCGACCATCCGCGCTCGATGCCGACCAGCGCGTGCTCTACGACGCGCTCACCTCGGGGCAGCGTCGGGCGGTGCATGACGTGCTTCCGTCGCCGGTGCACATGACCGACGACGAAGGTCGATTGAACGGCCCCTTCAACGCCATGTTGACGCACCCCAAGCTGGGATTCGCGCTCCAGGAGGTGAGTCGACAGCTGCGCTTCGAGGGGCGACTCTCCGCACGGACCCGCGAAATCGTGATCCTCATTGTCGCGGCGTCCGAACAAAGCGACTTCGAATGGGCAGCACACGCCGCGATTGCCGCACGCGTCGGCGTTGCCGAGCAGGAAATCACCGAAATCGGCGCCGAGCTCGCCATCGAACTCGACGACCCCGTCGACGAAGCTGCGGCTTTGTTGGCGCGCAGCCTCGTCTATCACGGCGATGTCGACGATGAGACCTACATGCGAGTGCAACACGAACTGGGCGACGACGGCGTCTTCGAGGTATCGACCACCGTGGGCATCTATCAACTGATCGCGCAGCAGTTGCGTCTGTTCCGCGTTCCAGCGCCGGAAGGCCCGTGGATCAACAACGTGTAGTGGCCGGCGATCCGACACCAGAGACCCGTGAGAGCCGTGCGTCAGGCCGGACGCGCGCTGGCTGAGCGGATGTTGCTGCGCACGCAGATCCCGGTGATGTTCGATGACTCGTCGGACGCGAGCCACAGGATCGTGTTCGCGACTTCCTCGGGGCGGCTCGTGCGCTGTAGGTCGAGACCGCTCGTCAGGACGTCAATCGCGCCGGGATTTCCCTCGTAGTACGCGAGAAACGGTTCCGTGGCCGTGGGCCCAGGCGTGAGAGAATTCGCACGAATGCCGTAAGGCCCGTATTCGAGCGCCACGGTCTCCATCAGGTTGATCACTCCGGCCTTTGCTGCCGCGTAGCCGCCGAGGCGGTACTGACCACCGATGCCTGCACCCGACGACATGCTGATGATCGACCCACTACGTTGCCGCACCATGTGCGCCAGCACGGCACGCGTTGCGTAGAACACCGTGTCGAGCGTGAGACGTTGCTGCAGGCGCCAATCATCGTCGCTGAGGTCACCAATCAACGCGCCGCGCGACACGCCGACGTTGTTGTAGAGGACGTCCACCCGGCCGTACTGAGAGATCGCTCCGGCGACCCAACGATCGACAAACACGGAGTCGGACGCGTCGCCCACGGTCGTCGTGATGTCCGCTCCGGTGAGGGCAAGCGCACGGGCCATGGCATCGAGCGCGTTGACGTCGATATCGTTGACCCAAAGGATCGCGCCCTCGGCCGCCATACGGGCCACGGCGGCGGCACCGATACCGCGCGCTCCGCCGCTGACGAGGACAACCTTACCTTCGAGCCTGCCAGCCATGATCCCCCGCTTGTTGGTGTGTCTGATCGGCGTGTTCAGAGCTCGTCGAGTGTTCCGACCGCTGTACGGCCGTCGGCAGTGACCGTGAGGATCTCGACACCGTTTTCGGTGACGATCACCGTGTGCTCGAATTGCGCCGACGGTAGACCGTCGTCGGCGAACTCGGTCCAGCCGTCGGGCGCCTGATGAAACGTTGCCTCACCGGAGGTGACCATCGGTTCGACTGTCAAGGACATGCCCACTTGGAACAACGCTCGATCGCGTGGCTCGATCGTGTGGTTCACGTGCGGTGCGGCATGGAACACCGAGCCGATCCCATGACCGCCGTACTCGGCGATGATGTCGTAGCCGTACTGGTCGACGAACGGGACAATGGCCTCGGCGATTGCACGCAACGGGCGTCCAGGTGCGATCGCGCGGATGCCCTCCAGCGTGGCGCGACGAGTGGTCTCGACAAGCTCAAGCACCGCGGGATGCCCTTGCCCAACCACGATGGTGGCGGAGGTGTCACCGTGCATGCCCTCCGCATACGCGGTCACGTCGATGTTCACGATGTCACCATCGCGCAGGGCGCGGCTATCGGGGATGCCGTGGCAGATGACCTCGTTCACCGACGTGCACACCGACTTGGGGAAACCCTTGTAACCAAGTGTCGACGGGTATGCACCACGCGCGAGGTACGCGGCATGCGCAACGCCGTCAAGCTCGTCGGTGGTTACGCCAGGCGCCACTGCCGCGGCTGTCTCGAGCAACACCTCTGCGGCGATTTGGCAAGCGATCCGCAACCGCGCGAGTGAGGCCTCGTCGTGGATCTGCACGGTTGCCGGCCCCATGCGGCCGCCTTGCACATAGGGCGGCCGGATGATCGAACTGGGGACCTCTCGACGCGGGCCGACCAGACCAAGTTCGACGAGGGGACGGGCCAGCGCGCGTCGGTCGAGATGGCAACGCTTCAGCTTGGCCCCGCTGCCGCAGAAGCACGGCTCGTTGGCCCGTCGTCGCATGCGATCATCGTAGCGATCGGGTTACGAACCTCAATGAAAGCTCTCCCCCGCGTTCGCATAGAGGGCCTGGCCGGTAAGGGTCCGCGAGAGGTCGGAAGCAAGAAAAAGCACGCAGTCGGCAACAGCCTCCGCGGTGACCAGCTCGTTCATCGGATTTCTCGCCCGGAACTCGGCCGAGACGACCTCGACATCGACGCCTCGCGCACGCGCTTGTGAGTCGAAGTACTGCTGAAGATTGGCGCCGAAGATCGGCCCCGGGAAGACTGCGTTCACGCGGACACCTTGGCCGCCGAGCTCGGCGGCCAACAGCTTGGTGTGGTGTGCGAGCGCGGCCTTCGAGCCCGTGTACGCGCCGAACGATGGCTGGATCAACTCGACCCCATGCGTGCACACCATCACGATGCGCCCCGAGCCCGAGGCGCTCAGCGCGCCCAATGCGGCTTGGGTCATCGTCAGCGTGCCGAACACGTTCACATCGCTCACGGCGCGCCACCGGGCTAGATCCGCGTCGGCGAAGCGGGAGAAGTCACCGCCGTCGTACGCGTCGTTGACCAAGATGTCAACGTGCCCGTAGTGCGCCAGCGCCTTCGCGATCGCGGCGTCGCATTGCGGCCGATCGGTAATGTCTGCGACGACGCCAATCGCCGCGCCGCCGGCGAGGTGCACCGCGGCTACCGACGCCTGCACCGCTGCGTCGTCGCGGTCGCTCACCACCACCTGGGCACCCTGAGCAGCGAGGCGAACGCAAACAGCGCGCCCCAACCCTGCCCCAGCCCCCGACACGATCGCGACCTTACCTTCGACCAACATCGCAGCCTCCCGGACGCGCACGCTACTGCCGTCCTTCATCCTCCGACCTGACAGTCCCACCTGACGTGGGGCCGCAGTAGCCTCGCGCCGGTGCAAGGGCTCATTGTCGACGACGTTCACGTGTCGTTCGGCGATATTCGGGCACTCGATGGCATGACCTTTCGCGTCGAGCCCGGTCAGATGATGGGCTTTCTCGGCCCGAACGGTGCGGGCAAGACCACGTCCATGCGATGCGTGCTCGGCCTTGTGGCAATGCAGACCGGCAACGTGCGCTGGAACGACCGACCTATCGATGACACCACGCGCCGTCACGTGGGCTACATGCCCGAGGAACGTGGGCTCTACCCGCGCATGAAGGTCTTGGAGCAGGTCGTGTACTTCGGTCGCCTCGCGGGGCTCGGCGACCGTGCGGCTCGTTCCGCCGCGACGAGTTGGCTCGAGCGCCTCGACCTCGCCGGCCGGTACGACAGCCACGTGCAGGAGTTGTCGCACGGCAATCAGCAACGCGTGCAACTCGCGGTAGCACTCGTGCACTCGCCGTCGCTTCTCGTTCTCGACGAGCCGTTCTCCGGTCTTGATCCAGTGGCCGTGAGCACCATGAGCGCGATCATCGCCGAGCGTGCTGCCGCAGGCGCGGCCGTGCTCTTTTCCAGCCACCAACTCGACCTGGTCGAGGGTCTGTGCGATGACGTCGTCATCGTCAGCCACGGCCGGGCACAAGCCATGGGGCGAGTGGGTGATTTGCGCGCCGCCTCGCCGCGTCGGGTTCTGCGCGTCGAGCTGGAGGAAGCAGCACCGGCATCGGACACCACCTGGCCACCGAAGATCGACGACGCCGAGGTCATCGTGCGCGACGAGCGCATCTACAAGGCGCACGTTGCCCGTCACCTGGCACCGGTCGACCTTCTGGCGGCAATTGGTTCGGACCGGGCAATTCGTTCGTTCTCGCTCGAGCCACCACCATTGAGCGAGATCTTCCTCGAGGTTGTCTCGTGACAAGTACCTCCGGATGGCGGCTCGTCGCCGGCCGCGAGATCAGGCAACGGATGCGTTCGAAGGCGTTTGTCATCAGCTCGTTGGTCATCATGGCCTTCGCCGTAGGCGGGGTGGTCATCTCGGCGGTCGTTCACGACGACGCGAGGGCCCATGTGCGCATTGCGCTCGTCGACGATGCCGGGGTCGACCCCGGCGCCGATACACCCAGAGTCAGTTCGCTCCGAACCACGTTGGCCGACATTGGCACCGCACTTGCGCGTGATGTGACGACAACCGTGGTCGCCACCCGCGCCGATGGTGAATTGCTCGTGCGCGGCGCAAAGGCCGACGTCCTCATCGACGGGACCGGAGCAGTTTGGAACACCCGCGTAGACGCGGTGCAGAAGGCACTCGTGCAAGCCTCCGTGCAGTCGGTTGTCCGCGATCAGCGCGCGAAGATGCTCGGCCTCACCGACGCGGCGCTCGCCCAGCTCGTACAGCCCGCGTCGCTGACCACGTCCACGCTGCACGCCCGCCAGGCCGACGACGCGAGACGTGCAGGCACGGCCGGAATCGGCCTCGTCCTGCTGTTCTTGTCGATACAAATCCACGGGGCCGCAGTACTCATGGGTGTCGTCGAAGAGAAGTCTTCGCGCGTCGTCGAGGTTCTCCTCGGTCACGTACGACCGCGGTCCCTGTTGATCGGCAAGGTGATCGGCATCGGCATCGTCGGACTTACGCAGGTCATCCTCGTGGCAGGCTCCGCGCTCGTTGCACTGTTGTCTGTGCGTTCGATCGACGCGCCCAAAGTGCCGCCCGATGCCATCGCGTGGTTCGTCGTGTGGTTCGTGCTCGGATTCGCGCTCTACGCCACCATCTTCGCCGGACTGGGCTCGCTCGTGTCTCGCCAAGAAGACGCACAATCGGTGGTGACACCCGCGACCGTGCCGCTGCTCGTTTCGTATTTCATTGGGTTCGCTGCCGTGGCCAACCCGAACGCGCTCGTCGCGCGCATTGCATCGCTTGTACCCCTCAGCGCGCCCATGGTGATGCCGGTCCGGATCGCGGCGGGATCGCCCGCAGTGTGGGAGATAGCGACGTCGTTGGCTTTGGTTGTGGGCGCCATCGTGGCTGTCGTGCAAATTTCGAGCCGCGTGTACGAACGCAACGTGTTGCGGTCGGGCCCACGCGGATCGCTCGCTACTGCGTGGCGGGCCGCGCGGTCAAACGCGTAACGGAGAAGACTGGCAGCGGGCGTCGCGCCTACCGAGCGGTCGGCGAACGGGTCGGTCGGAGGAGCGTGTTCTCCGGCGGCTCGGCGATGGTGGCGCGAAACGGGTGCGCCGGATAGGTACCGAGCACGCGGATGTGCACCGAGAAGAACTCGAGTTCCTCGAGCGCAAGCATGACCGATGTCTGTTTCGGGTGGCCCTCAATATCAGCGTAGAACTGCGTCGCGAAGAACGTGCCGCCGAGCTGATAGCTCTCGAGCTTGGTCATGTTCACGCCGTTCGTAGCGAACCCGCCCATCGCCTTGTACAGCGCCGCCGGAACGTTGCGCACCCGGAAGCAGAATGTCGTTATCGCGGGGCCAGAGTCGAGCGGCGGCTCGACCGCATCGCGGGCGAGTACGAGAAAGCGCGTCGTGTTGTGGTGCTCGTCCTCAACGTCGGCCGCGAGTACCTCCAAACCGTAGAGCCCGGCAGCCGCGGCGGGCGCCAATGCCGCGACGCTCGGGTCGCCACGCTCGGCGACCTCACGTGCCGCACCTGCAGTGTCGTCAGCCACGCTGGTCGCCCAGCCATGCTCTCGAATGATGCGACGACATTGGCCAAGCGCATGCACGTGGCTTCGGACGCGCTTGATAGTGCCAATGCTCGTGCCGGGAAGCGCCATCAGCTGAAAGTGAATCGGCAGGAAATGCTCGCCGATGATGTGCAGCCCCGACTCCGGCAGCAAATGATGGATGTCGGCAACGCGGCCCGCGATCGAGTTCTCCACGGGGATCATCGCGACGGCCGCATCGCCACTCTCGACGCCCACGAACGCGTCCTCAAACGTCTGGCAACCGACTGGTTCCAGACCGGGCAGCACTTCGAGACACGCGGCAAAGCTGTTCGCACCGGGCTCGCCCTGATACGTGACGCGCCCACTCGTCGGAAGGCCATTGCGGTTGCTGGCCGGGTTCGGCATCGATTCGGTATCCACGAGAACGCGACCGTACGCCCTCACGAGCGCGACGTCTTCGACGGGCGCCGAGAAAGCGCCTGTGTCGTGAACCGACATCAGCGAGATAGACCTACGACGATGTGGACATCGAGCTCGCTGCGCACGGTTGGCGGTGCCATCGCCGCCGCGCTGATCGCCGTGGCATGCCGCGGTTCGACTGTGCAGGCCACCGGGCCATGCGGCGCGATCACGCCGGCCCCCGCAACCTACGACCACATCATCTGGGTGTGGATGGAGAACCACACCAGCCAACAGGTTCTCGGAACAGCTGACGCGCCGTACGAGAACAAGCTCGCTGCGCAGTGCGCGCACGCCGCCGACTACGCGTCGGTGGGCACACCATCGCTTCCCAACTACCTCGGCGCTACCTCGGGCGACACCTGGGGGGTCGTCGACGATCGACCGCCCAGCGACCATGTACTCACGGCCGACAACATCTTCCGCCAGGTGCGCTCCGGTGGACGTCGCGCGCTCAGCTACGAGGAAGCGATGCCCGAGCCTTGCGCGCTACAAGGAATCGGTACGTATGCGGTCAAGCACAATCCCGCGGCGTACTACCAGGGAGCAGACGACCGCGAAGCGTGTCGGCGCGATGACCTTCCCCTCGGCTCAAGAGCCCAACCGTCGTTCGCCGCGGCGCTCGCTGACGGCACACTGCCTGCGTTCAGCTTTGTGACGCCTGATCTGTGCCATGACACGCATGACTGTGCGGTACGAGTCGGCGACCAGTGGTTGCAGGGCTTTCTCGAAGCCATTTTATCGAGCGCGACGTATCGCCAAGGCCGCACCGCCGTGTTCGTGGTGTGGGACGAAGACATTCCGATGCCGTTCCTGGCGATCGCACCCTCCATCGCCGTCGGCACGGTTGCCACCGCTCACGTCGACCACTACGCCTTGCTCCGAACAACCGAGGAGATGCTTGGCTTGTCCACGTTTCTCGGTCACGCCGCGGCGGCCCCGAGCATGCGCAACACGCTGCGGGTGTGACCGGGGTGTGGCTGGGGCGGATGCGCCTATCGGTGCATCCGCTTCGCCTCGATCCATCGTTGTGCGGTCGTTTGGATGACCGGGTGGGTGTCGCGTTCGTGTGGATCGGAGGCCATCGATCGCGGCTGATGGTGCGGTGCGTGACGCCGTCGGCTCTGGCGCGATCACCGCGGCCCATGTCGAGGTCATCAACTCGTTCACGAACGCCGAAGCTGTTGCGGCCGCGGTTGCTGCTTCGTGCGACAACACGGGCGGCGACGATACGGCCAGCGGCGCCGCCGTTGATGGCCCGGCTCCAGTGCTGGACTCGGAGACACTGCTGGGTATGGCCAAAGCGTTGTCGCCGGAGGATTTCGCGAAAGCGGCCCGTTCGCAGCGTTCGGTGCGTGACCCGCAGGGTGAAGCGTCGCGGCATGCGTTTTTGTGGGCGTTGCGGTCGTTGCGTACCTGGAAGGACGCGGACGGCATGTTTCATCTGTTCGCGAACCTTGACCCGGTGTCGGGGGCGTTCGTCGAACAGGCACTCGCCGCGATGGCCGACACACTGTGGCGCACCGAGCACCCCGACCGGTCGCCGCAACTCGCGGCCCCGCGACAGCTTCGAACAGCGCCGCGCTGACGCGTTGATCGAACTGTGCCGCCGGTACATCGCCGGCGAACAACCAGCCACCCCGTCCGGCGCGACCGGCGGCGCGACGAGCGTCCCGTCGGGCGTTGAGGTACTGGTCGTCATCGACTACCAGACCTTGCTCGGCGATCTCGACGCTGCTGGCATAGCGACCTTGGTTGACGGCACACCGATCCCCGCCGGAGTCGCGCGACGATTGGCGTGCGAACACGGCGTGATCCCGGTCGTGTTCGGCGGAGACAGCGTCCCGCTCGACATGGGCTCCAAACGCCGGTTCGCGACCGCAGCACAACGCCGCGTACTGCAGGTACGGAGCCCGACGTGCGAATTCGCCGGGTGCACCGTGCCCGCCCACGCCTGTCGGGCCCATCACCTCGACCCGTGGACCCGTTCGCAGGCCACCGACTACGCCGGGCTGGCATGGGCGTGTCACACCCATCACAGCTACATCCACAACGACGGATGGCAACTCCGCGCCGGACCCAACAACACCATCGAAACCTACCGACCCGACGGCACCCGCTATCACCCACCCCGAACCGAGCCCGCCACCGGGCCACCTCCGAGCGAACCGCCCGTTACCGAGCCGTCGACGGTCGAACCGTCGACAGGTGAGCGGCCCACGGTCGAGCGGCCCCTGGCCGAACGGTCGACAGGTGAGCGGCCTACGGGCGACCCGCCAGCGGTGCGACGCGGCCACGAGCACCCGCGCCGAGACGCCGCATAGGCGAGGAGCCGGGTGCGGCTCGTGCGCGCCACGAGCAACAGGTCATCGACACGGACATTGCCCAACACCGTCGCGTCGATCAACGTCACCAACACCAACCGCTGCGACAACGTCGCCACCGACAACAGCTCCGCGTTCGCGACCAAATCGGGCTTACTGCACCAAGGCGCCGATCGACGCGGCGTACTCGCGCCATTTCCGTGGGTGCCAGATGTCCTGATCCTCACCCCATGCGGTCACTCCGTCGTAGTGCCACTCGGCGAGGCTGTTCCAACAGAACATGTCGGGATACGCGGTGAACACCTGCCGACTCACCGTTTGGCCGATCGCCTCCAACGAACGACCGAGTTCGTCGACCGCGTACATCTCGACCTCGGCTGGCCGACCGCCGGCATCGCGTCGCACGCGGCGTTCGCCCTCGACCAGAGGCGACCACGCCCCGTCACGCATGAGGTAGCCGCCGACGAGACCATCATGGCCGTTACGGTCGATCGTGATAGCGAGGAACGAACTGTGCGCGTCGGCAGTCGCGTGGCAATAGCCGAGCTTTGGTTGGCGACGCGGCTTGCGGATGCCCCAGGACCGGTCGCGCATCGCGATGCAGTCGACGGCGATTTCCTCGCCGCGCAGCATGAAGCGCCCGGTGACGCGACCGGGTTGGTCCACGTGATTGCCGTGGTTGAACGGCGGCGTCTTGCGCGACAGCATCGGTTGCATCAAGGCGTCGTACGTGAGATCAAACGCCACGTGATCGGCGGTGTAGCCAAACCGGAAGCGACGACCATGCTCGTCGCAGCGCAACGTCATGCCATTGAGGACATCGAGGTCGCGGAGGTCGACAAGTGCAGGCTTCGGCTGGTGCCAATGCCAATCGAACACGGGGATCTCCCACGGCAGCACCGCAGTGTGGTCGAACACCAAAACGCCACCGAAGATCACACCGATGTTCGGTCGCACGACGAAGTACCAGTACCCCAGAAGGTTGCGCTCGGGCACCATCCACGAGAACCACACGGTCTCGGTCCACCACGGGTCATCTGACTCGGGCTCGTGGTACATATCGTCCTCGGGAACCAGCCCCCATTCATCCATACGACAACGCTAGATCATCGGTGCGGCCCAATCGCCTTGCACCTGCCGTCAGGGTCGGGCGAGGTCGGCCGCGATGCCGTCGAGTATGCGTCGTAGGTTGCGGGCGAACCGCGATTCGTCACGCAAGTGCGACGACAGCGCGTCCCAAAGCGCGTCGAGCCCGATCGACGCCGCATATCGGTCAAGCTGTGGATAGGAGCCCGACGCGACGAGGCCGGCGACGTAGGTGACCATGTCGTGACCGAACGCGTGCTGCGCGTCTTCGCCATTCAGGTTGTTGCGCTCATGAAGGCAATAACCGAAGACGAACTCGTCGACCATCGTGACGATGTCGAGCTTGTCCGCCAGCGTGGCATCCAGGCAGGCCACGGCCTGCAGCGTCTGATCGAAATGTCGCACGCTGTTCGGGCCGATAGGCGGATCGTCCGTGATGTCGAGGATCCACGAGTGCCGCCGCATCACGTCGCGCGACCGAGTCGCGATGAGCATGAGCGCGTCGCGCCAGTCGGTGGGGATACGGATGCTGTCGGGCACCACCACCTCGCCCATGATCGCATCGGTGACGAGCGTCAGTAGCTCGTCTTTGGTGCGCACATAGTGATACAGCGTCATGGTTCCCACGCCGAGATCATCAGCGATTCGCCGCATCGACACCGCAGCAAACCCTTCGGCATCCGCGAGATGCATCGCGGCCACGGTGATGTCATCACGGCTGAGGCGCGGACGTCGGCCGGCCGGCTCGTGACGGAACCACACGTCGAGCGCGTCGACCGTGGACGCGACCCGATCAAGCGCGTCGCCCTTGCGGGCGGCCATTTTCGCCCGTGCCTCGAGACGCTCGGCCGAGGTGCGCTGCTTGGCCGCCTGTTCGGTCAGCTTCGCCGTGACCTTCTCGCCGACCTTGTCGACCAGCCCGGCGCGCCGCTTCGAACCACGAGGTGTGCCATGCGTATCCGGAGGAACGAAGTCACTTGCCATTCGTACAGCGTACTGCTATATTACGTCGTACCATGTACGAATCTTCGGTACAACATACGCAAACACATGGGCGCGGCAGCGCTGGAGGTGTCGTCGCCCACGGTCTCGGCAAGCGATACGGCGACCTTTGGGCGCTCCGCGATCTCGATCTCACCGTCGCTCCCGGCTCGGTGCTCGGGCTTCTCGGACACAATGGGGCGGGCAAGACCACCGCCATCCGCATCCTCACCACCCTGTCGTCACCCAGCACCGGGCACGCCTCGGTCGCCGGCTTTGACGTCGTCACGCAGGCGGCGGCGGTGCGACGGCGCATCGGCGTCGCCGCACAACAAGCCACCGTCGATGGTCTCCTGACCGGTCGCCACAACCTCGAAATGGTTGGCCGCCTCCACGGTCTGGCGCGTTCAGCCGCTCGCGCACGAGCCGACGAGTTACTCGCAGAGCTCGATCTCGGTGACGCCGCCGGGCGTCTCGTCAAGACGTACTCGGGGGGCATGCGCCGTCGTCTCGACCTGGCCGCTGCGCTCATCACCCACCCGCCGGTGCTCCTGCTCGACGAGCCGACCACGGGCCTCGACCCGGCCAGTCGACAGGAGCTCTGGGAGGTCATCGCCGGG
>JAYUFA010000318.1:0-1819 GCA_043738925.1 Actinomycetota bacterium | reverse complement strand
ATGTTGCGTCACGGCTTGCGTCTGGGCCGCCGATCGCGTTGGGCATGACCAAGCGACTGTTGAATCAGGCGAAGGATGTGTCATTGGCCGAGGCGCTCGAGAACGAGGCCATGGCTCAGGCGGTCAACGGCGGCACCGAAGACATGCGTGATGCCGTGCAAGCGTTCCGCGAGAAACGAGCGCCCACGTTCCATGGTCGATGACGTAGGCGTCGATCGTGCGTACATGACGACGACGCAAACGCGCACCACGCGCGATCAACGGTGGATCGCCTTGGCGCTCGTGTGCCTCGTCAGCTTCATCTCCACGCTCGATATCACCGTCGTGCTCGTGGCTTTCGACAACATGCGGCGCTCGTTCGACGCATCGGCATCATCGTTGTCGTGGGTGATCACGTCCTACACGATCGTCGCCGCGGCGCTGCTCGTGCCCAGCGGCCGTACTGCCGACCGCTATGGGGCTCGTTCGTCGTTCCTCGCCGGAGTCGCGCTCTTCACCGCGGGGTCGCTCCTCAGCGGGTTCGCGTTTGCGGCGTGGTTCCTCGTCGCCGCCCGCATCGTGCAAGCCTGCGGCTCGGCCCTTCAAGCGCCGGCCGCGCTGGCGATCATCAGCGAGTACTTCCACGAGAACCGAGCCAGCGCCGTCGGCATCTGGGGCATGACCTCCGGCTTGGGTTCTGCGTCAGGTCCGCTCGTGGGAGCGTTCCTGACCGATCATTTCGGGTGGCGTTCGGTGTTCTTCGTCAACGTCCCGATCGGTTTCGTCGCCGTCGTCATTGGGATGCGATTGCTGCGCCGCACGCCCGGCCGCGACGTGACACAACGCGCCGACCTTGCCGGCTCGGCGCTCATCGTGGCCTCGGTTGGTCTGCTCACGTTCGCGCTCGTGCAGACCGACGCCTGGGGGTGGGGCGACGCGCGCGTGTGGTTCGCCCTCGTCGGGTCGATCGTTGCCTTGGCGGTGCTGCTGTGGCGTTGCTTACACATCGCGTCGCCGATTCTCGACCTTCGGCTGTATCGCATCAGGAGCTTCCGCTACGCCAACGTGGTGTCGCTCGTCTTCCCCATCGCCTTCTTTGTTCAGTTCATCGGTCTGTTGAGCTACTTCCGCGTCGTGTGGCACGACTCGTCGCTGCGCGCGAGCGCGCGCATGACGATCCCCTCGGTGATCGCGGCAATCGTCACGTCTTTGGCCGGCCGCATCGCCGATCGCTTCGGTCATCGTGCCGCGATGGTGCCGGGTACCTTGGTGTACACCGCGGGGGCAGTGTGGATGCTGCTGTTTCTCGATGTCGCGCACGTGTCGTGGAGTGCGTTCCTGCCCGGTGCAGTGCTGCTCGGCGTCGGCGTCGGGCTCACGTACGCGTGCTTCAGCAGCGCGGCAGTGCACGCGCTGCCACCCGATCGTTATGGCGCCGGTGGAGCGATGAACCTCACCATCAATCGGATCGGTGGCACGGTCGGTGTCGCCATCGCAGTCGCCATTTTGGGTTCGTCGCCACGCATCGGCACCTACCGCGGCATGTGGATCGTGATGATTGTCTGCGCGCTCGCGTCCGCGGTCGGCTCGGCGATGATCGACACGCGTCGAGCAGCGTAGAACGGTCTCAGATGGTGTGGCCGGGCCGACCCGATCCTTCGGTCGGCGCGCCGTTCATATCGGAGTTGAGGCGAGCGCGGCTCATCAGGTCGGCCACGATCGGCCCGAGTTCGGTGGGGTCGTCGGGTTGGGTGGCTTCGGGTCCGCGCACCCATCCTTCGGCGATCGCCAACGAGTTGCCGCGCACGTCGAACACGCGACCGGTGACGTTCTTCGCCTC
>JAYUFA010000317.1:0-4855 GCA_043738925.1 Actinomycetota bacterium | reverse complement strand
ACCCACATGAGTGGGCCGATTCGGCTGGCCACGATGAGGAACGGGTGTGAGGAACGGCGCGTCGGTCTCGACGAGCAGCCGGTCGAGTGGCGTCACGGAGACCGCGGCGCGTACGTCGTCGGCATTCTTGAACGTGACAATGCCGCTGATCGACAACAGCGCACCGCGAGCGAGGCACGCCTCGGCTTCGGCGACACCGCCGGTGAAGCAGTGGAACACGGTGCGCGATGGGATGCCCTCGCGGTCGAGGATGGCAAACGTTTCGTCCCACGCGGCACGTGTATGGATCACGAGCGGAAGGTCGTGCCGATGTGCCAGCGCGATGTGCGCGGCGAACACGTCGCGCTGGCGCTGGCGCGGGGAATGGTCGTAGTAGAAGTCAAGGCCGGCCTCGCCCACCGCCACCACCTTCGGGTGCGCGAGCAGTTCTTCGATGCCATCGACGCCCGCCGACGCATCGTGTGGATGCACGCCGGCCGTCGCAAACACGTTGGCAAACGTGGTCGCGATGGCGACCGCCTCGACCGAGCGTTCGAGGCTCGTGCCCACCGTGATACACGCGATCACGCCGGCATCGACCGCCTCTGCCACCTGCGCCGCCGCGGTAGATGCGTCGAGATGGCAATGATTGTCGATCCAGCGCGCCGAAGGTGGCGACGTCTCGGTCACGGTGACCAGCTACGCCTTTCGCCGCGGGAAAAGGGGGTCACCGCTGATGATGGGTAGCCCGCCGGGGTAGCCGCCCCACGCCGCGCCCGCGGGCACCGTCAGGTCGCGTGGGCTGCCGGCGAGGCCGATGCGGCGCCAGATCTCGTCACAGGCATGTGGCATCGCCGGGCTCGCGAGCAGCGCAACGATACGCAGGGCTTCGAGCGCGTCACCCATCACCGCGTCACACGCCGGGCCGGGGACCATCTTCCACGGCTCGTTCGTCTGTAGGTAGTCGTTCGTCTCGCGAATGATGCGCCACGTGGCCTCAAGTGCGACGGACGGTTGCGTGTTCGCCCACGCCGTTGCGGTGTCGGTATAGGCAGTTGCCGCGACCGCGGCCAACGGTGAATCGGGGTGCGGGCGCGGGCCGATACCACCGCACTGCTTGGTGACGACGGTTGACACACGTTGCAGCAGGTTGCCGAGGTTGTTGGCAAGATCGCCGTTGAAGCGCGCGACCATGCCTTCATAGGAAAAGTCACCATCGGGCCCGAACGAGTTGTCGCGCAGCAGGTGATAGCGAAAGCCGTCGACCCCGAAGTCGGCGACCAGCTCGGCCGGGGCGATCTGGTTGAGCCGGGTCTTCGACATCTTCTCGCCGCCAACGAGTAAGTAACCGTGCACCCGCAGCTTGGGTAATGGGCCGACATCGGCCGCCATCAGCATCGCCGGCCAGTACACACAATGGAACCGCAGGATGTCCTTCGCCAACAGGTGCGTGGTGGCCGGCCACCATTCGGCGAACCGCTCGGGGTCGGCGCCGTAGCCCACGGCAGTCGCGTAGTTGATCAGCGCGTCGTACCAGACGTAAAAGACGTGGTCGGTGTCCCACGGGACCGGCACACCCCACGAGATGGACGTGCGACTGATCGACACGTCGGCGAGGCCCTGGCGCACGATGCCGGCGGCCTCGTTGCGCTTTCCATCGGGCTGAATGCATTGCGGCTCGGCGGCGTACCAATCGAGTAGGCGGTCGGCGAAGGCCGAGAGGCGAAAGAAGTAGTTGTCTTCTTTCAGACTTTCGACGGGACGATGATGGATCGGACAGTTGCCATCGACCAGATCATCGTCGGTGTAGTACGCCTCACACGCAACGCAGTACAAGCCTTCGTACACGCCCTTGTAGATGAAACCGTTGTCGTATGCCTTTTGCAGGAAGGCTTGCACGGCGTGATGGTGCCGCGGCTCGGTGGTGCGAATGAAGTCGTCGTAGGAGATGTCGAGCAGCTTCCACGCTTCGCGGAAGCGTTCACTGGTGCCATCGGCTTGCTCAAGCGCTGTGATCCCGTTCGCTTCGGCGGCGCGTTGCACCTTGAGTCCGTGTTCGTCGGTGCCGGTGAGAAAGAACGTGTCGTCGCCCGACAAGCGGTGCCACCGCGCCAGCGCGTCGGCCACCAACGTCGTGTAGGCGTGGCCGATGTGGGGTACATCGTTGACGTAGTAGATAGGCGTGGTGACGTAGTACCGGGGCACCCGGGCAGCCTACCGACGGCGGGCCGACCGACGGCCGCTTTATCACCCCGCCGAGACGTCACCCGGCCCGGAGCGCTCGCACGCTGCGCCATGACGCATCGCCCGGCGACGCAGCGACAACCGGAGGCGCGATCTGCTGCTCGGCGGGCGCGGTCGTCACCGCCTCCAGGTCGTGGCTGGTGCGCAGCGCCTCGATGCGGTCGAGCTCCTTTTCGAGCTGACGGCGGCGTGTGCCGTTGAGATCGTCGAACGAAATCGAAAGTGCGCCGAGTTGTTTGCCGACCTTGTCGACGTTTTCGGCGAACTTCTCCCATTGCTTCGAAAATCGCGTGAGGCATTCCAGGATCTGATCGCTGGTGCGCTCGAACAAGAAGTTGCGCATGGCGTGGCGGACCACCGCAAGCACGGCGAAGAGCGTGCTCGGCGAACACAACACGACCCGTTGCGCGAGCGCCCGGTCGAGCAAGGTTGCGTCGTTCTCGTGGATGAACGTGTACACACTCTCGTTCGGGATGAACAGCAGCACCTGATCGACCGTGCGCCCCGCCTCGATGTAGTCGCGGGTGGTGATCTCCTTCACGCGAGCGCGGACGTCGCGTAGGAAGGCCGCGCTCGCCGTATCGCGATCGAGGTCGGTAGCGGCCTCGAGGTAGCGAAGGTAGTTGTCGATCGGAAACTTGACGTCCATGTTCAGCTCGAGCCCGTGGGGCAACAAGAACGTGAAGTCGGGCCGCGTGCCCGTACTGTTGGTGACCTGTTGGCGGAAGTTCACGCCCTCGACGAAACCCGCCGCACGCAGCACATCCTCAGCCATGCGCTCGCCCCACTGACCACGTGTCTTCGGACTTGCAAGCGCGTCACGGAGCCCCTGGGTGGTCTGTTGCAGTGACGACGCGGCCGTGGCCGTCTGTTCGAGCCGGCTGAGCATTTCACCGTGTTGACGGGCGCGATCGTTCTGTAGCGAAGCGACGAGGTCGGTCATGCGCTTGAGTTCGCCTGAGATGTCTTGCGCTCGCTGCTCGAACGCCTGCGCCCGCACGTCGATGTGCTGGGTGCCCGATCGCAAGCGAGCTTCGAGCGCAGAACCGGCGACCTTGACCACCGTGTCGACCGCGACGGTCACCGTTTGCTCGCGTTCGCGGGCCGCACTCGATGCGGCGACGCTTCGCTCGGCAAGCACCGCCGCCACTGCCGCGTTGACTGCCACCAGCCGGTCAGCGCCTGCTGCCGACGCGAGCCCGCGGCCAAGGCGAAACCCGGCCACGAACGCAACCGCGCTGGCGACAACCAGAGCGACGAACACCAACAACACGATGGGGGTAGACATGAAACAAGTATCCGCGGGGGGTGTGACAGCGACGATGGACGCGCAACCAACGCCATAACAACCCTTTCGACATCTATCCATGCCTTTCCGTGGGTCATAAGGATCATGTATATCTTTCCGGTTGTCTCGTAAGGTGAGCAGAGTGCCGACCGTCTCGACGCGCCGCCCGCATTTGCACGCGCTCACCGGGCTTCGCTTTTTTGCTGCGCTCTACGTGGTGCTGTTCCACTACGCGAAGTATTCGCTCGATCAGGGCCCGCGCTGGCTGAAGAGCCTCAACACGTCAGGGCCGGTTGCAGTCAGCCTCTTCTTCATTTTGTCGGGCCTCGTGCTCACCTATGGCTCGACCGACGCTGACGGACGCTGCAACAAGGCGGCGCGCCAGTTCTGGTATGCCCGCTTCACGCGCATCTACCCGTTGTTCTTCCTGGCAATCGTCGCGTCGATCCCCGAGAACGTCGCGCTGCTGCAACACACCCACAGCACGGCCAACGCGGTCGTGCTTGCCGGCGGGCAATCGCTCCTCGCGATGGCGTTGCTCCAAGCGTGGATACCCAAGTTCGTCTTCGTCGGCAACGCTCCCGGCTGGTCGCTGTCGGTCGAGGCGTTCTTCTACTTCTGCTTCCCGTTCCTCGTGCATCGTCTCCGCACACGCACGCTGCGCCACCTGCTGTCGGTAGCGATTCCTCTGTGGATTCTGTCGATGGCACCGCCGCTCGTCCTCGAGATCGTCGAGCGCCACGGCGGGCTTACGCGTGCCGCAACCGATTCGCTGTTCGGCCACTCGCCGTCGCCCGCATTGTTCTTCGAGCGCCTCGCGGCGCAGTTCCCGCTTGCGCGCCTCGCCGAGTTCTGCATCGGCATATGCATCGGGCACTACGTGATCGCGCGTAGTGACGCCCGCGCAGCAGCACCCGTCGCCACAAGTGAGGCAACGTTGATCGCCCGCCGGCGGCTCGGCTTCGCCGGTCTCGCGTCGCTGGTGCCGTTGATCGTGCTCCTCGCATGGATCGGCGATCTTCGCGAAACGAACGAGATCATGGTGAACAGCGCCTTCGCCGCGCCGCTGTTCGCGTTCTTGCTCGTGACACTGACGCTCGGAAGCGGCTCGCTCGTGCGGTTCTTGTCGACCCGCACAGTCGTGATGCTCGGCACTGCGAGTTACGCGCTGTACATCATCCAGGCACCGTTCTTCTGGTGGTTCGACAAGATCGTTCCGCACAACAATCGGGTGTGGTGGCTCGCGCTGTTCATCGCCGCGATCATCGCTGCGTCCATCGCCTGCGAGCGTTGGATAGAACGGCCGGCCCGCGGCCGACTGCTGCGGCTACGCATCTGACATCT
>JAYUFA010000316.1:0-12910 GCA_043738925.1 Actinomycetota bacterium | reverse complement strand
GCCGCGAGTACGCCACCGAGCTACGCAACCCCGATTTCGCCAAGCTGGCCCAGGCGTTCGGTGCCGACGGCATCAAACTCACCCACAGCGATCACGTCGGTGGCGCGCTCCGCGAGGCCCTCGCCAACGGACGTCCCACGGTGATCGAAGTCCCGATCCCCCGCCTTCCCAGCCCGTTCGTCTGACCGACAAACCGACGGACCATCGGGTTGGAGAGAGGGCGTCAGGACAGGAGGGGACCAAGTGACAAGGCGGCGCCGAGGGACTCGAGCTCGGTGACGAGGGCATCGTCGAGCGGGATGCCGTCGCGGACACGCTCGGCCTTGCGGAGATGCTCGATCTCGCCGGGAACGTAAATGCGGTCGACGCCCTTGGCAGGCTCGCACGAACGAATGTCGCGAATCAGCGTGTCCATGTACGTCCGGAACGTGGCCTCCGGCAGGAACCGATTCACGTCGACGACAAGGAACAGGTAGCCCTTAGCGACGCGAGCCTTGCCATGAGCGGTGGCCTCGGTGAGCTCAGTACGCCCGAAGCTCGAGTTCATCAAGACGCCCGAAAGGATCTCGACCATCATCGCTATGCCGAAACCCTTGTAGCCGCCGAACCATTGCAGGTGGTCGAGTGACGCCTTGTGCGGATCGGTGGTCTTGTTCCCGTCCGCGTCGGTGGCCCACCAGTCGGGAATCTCCTGGTTCTTCTTGCGGTACAAGATGATGCGATTTCCGGCGACCGCGGTCGTGGCCATGTCGAGCACCAACGGATGCTCCTCCCCCGCCGGCGCCGCGAACGAAAACGGGTTGGTCGAGAAGATGCCGGTACGACCACCGAACGGCGGCACCATCGTGGGCCCGTTCTGCACTGCGATCGCGCAGCAACCCGCGTTGGCGGCTCGCTCGGTGTAATAGGCAAGCGCGCCGAGATGCGTGCTCTCGCGCACGCCAACCGCTGCCGTGCCGTGCTCCTTCGCCTTCGCGATGGCCAACGCCATCGCCTGCGCACCGGCAACCTGGCCAAGCCCCAACCCACCGTGCAGCATCGCCGTCGTGCCGTCGTCCTTCTCGACCGTTACTACCGTGTGCGGTTGCATCACGCCCGTGTCGAGTCGCGTGCAGTACAGCGACACGAGGTTCACGCCGTGCGACTCGACACCGCGTAGATCGGCATCGACGAGGTTGTCGGCCACGAGCCGCGCGTGATCCACGGGGACGCCGTGGCCGACAAAGATGTTGGCGGTGTACTGGCGGAGCGCTTCGGCGTCGACGTTCGGCATGAACCCAAACTAGCGGTCACACTGGTAACCATGACGACCGGCACGACCATCCACGGCACGCACGATCCCGCGTTCAGACACGTGTACCAGACGTTCGCTGAGCATTTCTCGCGCCATCCCAACGGCGGACTTCCCGAGCTTGGTGCCGCCGTGTGCGTCGAGGTCGACGGTGCACGTGTCGTCGACTTGTGGGGCGGCTACGCCGACGTAGCGCGTACTCGCCCATGGACCGCCGACACTTTGGCCTGTGTGTGCTCGTGCACGAAGGGAATGACCGCCATTGCCATGCACCGCCTCGCCGAGCAGGGCCGCGTCGACTACGACGCGCCCGTGGCGCAGTACTGGCCTGAGTTCGCGGCGGCCGGCAAGGAGCGCGTCACCGTTCGCCATCTGCTCACCCACAGCGCAGGGCTGCCACGGTTGCGCGATGCGTTGCCGGCCGGCGGCATTTTCGATTGGGGCACCGTGGTCGACGCTTTCGCCGCCGAGGAGCCCATGTGGGAACCCGGCACCGCGCACGGCTATCACACGCTGTCGTTCGGGCATCTCAATGGCGAAGTGATTCGCCGCGTGGATGGACGCGACCTCGGCACCATGTTCCGCGAGGACATCGCCGCACCGTTCGGCATCGACTTCTTCATCGGCACACCGAGCTCCGAGGATCATCGCGTCGCCGAACTTGCGCTTCCCCACGAAGGCTCCGTGCTGGCGGCTGTGGCGCGTGCGGCAGTCGGTCTCGATCCGCTTGCGGTGCAGCGGTACGACGACCCGGCACTGCTCACGCCCCCGGTGCTCAACTCGGTACCATGGCGCCGCGCGCAGATACCGGGCGCGAACGGCCACGCCAGTGCGCGCGGGCTCGCACGTGCCTACGGCGCACTCGTGAACGATGAGGGCCTGCTGCGTCCCGACACCCTTCGCGCGACGACCACTCCACAGGTGCACGGATTCGACCGGACACGTAACGAGATCACCGAATACGGCTTGGGTTTCGCAACCGAAGGAGCGCCAAGCGCATTCCGTTTCGGCAGCCGTGGGTTCGGTCACGGCGGTGCCTATGGCTCACTGGGCTATGGCGATCCGGATGCGCGTCTCAGCATCGGTTTCGTCTTCAATCAATTGGGCGAACCACAAGGTGACGGGCGAGCAAAGCGACTCGTCGAGGCTGCGTTCGCCAATCTGTGACCAACTCGTCGGGAACCGATCGGCGAAATCCGGTGTACTGATAACCATCGAGCACGATCCGGTAGACGAGCGTGATCTGATCGAGCGCGCACGGCGTGGCGAACACGCTGCGTTTGGCGCGCTCGTGCGGTTGTATCAGCCCGACGCCGTACGGCTGGCGAGCGTCATCACATGCCGTCACGACGAAGCCGAGGAAGCTGCACAGGATGCGTTCGTCAAGGCCTACATCTCCCTTCATCGCTACGATCCAGCCCGGCCCTTTCGGCCGTGGCTCCTTCGCATCGTCGCCAACGAGGCAAAGAACCGCCGACGAGCGGCCGGCCGCCGCGCGTCGTTGGTCGAACGTTCGGCCACTCTGCTCAACGTGCTCGGCGAGTCACCCGAGGACATCACCATCGCGGGCCTTGATTCAGAATCGCTGGTGCGTGCCATCGCGTCGCTCAACGATCGCGACCGTACGGTGATCGGCTACCGCTGGTTCGCGCAAATGACCGAGACGGAGATGGCGATCGCAATGGATTGCGCTCCGGGCACCGTCAAGTCGCGTCTCGCCCGAGCGATGCAGCGGCTACGCGGCGCTCTCGCGACGAGACCGCTATGACCGCGCCATTGCACCTCGACGACATCGGCGCCGGGCTGGCCTCGCTTGCGGCCCGCATCGACACCGGCAACGCTGACACGTTTGTCAACGGTGTGTTGGCTGCGTTACCGCCGATCGAACAACGACGCGCTGCTCGACATCACCCGGCTCGACCGCGCCCGCCTCGTCGCCGCCGACGGTGGTCTATAGCGGTGGCTGCGGTCGTTGCGGCTGCCGCAACAACGCTTGCCATTCCCGACGCACGCGCGTCGGTCGCCGACTGGCTCGGTATCGGCAACGTGCACGTCGTTCGCGTTCGCGAGCTGCCGGCCCTGACGCCCACGACGACCGCGTTGACTGCTACGAACCCGGCGGGGCCACCAACCAATGCCGAGCTGGCAACGTCACTCGATCTGCGACTCGAAAGTGATCTTGACGCAGCAGGCAAACGGATCGGCATCGTCGCGCAACGGCCGACGCTGCCAGGGCTGGCGGTACCCGACCTCTCTGCGAGCGGTCCGGCAAACGTCGCACCGCAAATCGTGCAGGTATGGCGGGCATCGAACGAACTCGCCCCGAGCAAGGCCGTGCCTGCCGTGGCGATCATCCTCAGTCAGATCCGTGCCGACATCGCGGGCGGCGCGTTCCAGAAGCTGTTGCCTCCGAACACGAGCTTCACCGCGGTCCGAGTCAACGGTGTCACTGCGTGGTGGATCACGGGCGACCTTCATGAGCTCACGTACTTCACCCGCGATGGAACCGCGACCGAGCCGCTCCGCCTCGCCGGCGACACCCTCTTATGGTTCGATGCCGGGGTGACCTATCGGCTCGAGTCGACACTTGGCCGCGACCGCTCCATCGCGTTTGCCGAGTCGCTCCGTTGAAATGCGGAACCCGTCAGCCTCAACTGGTGTAGGGCACGTAGGAAGGAGGTCGACCATGTTGCACCAGAAGCATCGAGCGGGTTGGGTTCTCGTCCTCGGCGCGATCGGAGCGTGCAGCTCGCAGCCCGCCAAGGACGCAGTAAACACCGTCGCGAGCGGCGCGACCACAAGCGCGACCCTGTCGCAATCGGTGGCCCGCCTCGCGCCGACGCAGATGTGGGTCGACGACGCAGGGGTGATCGTTCGCAGGAGCAACGAGATCGCCACGTACGACACCGCAACGCTCGCGCCGACATGGCACAGCGACCGCGCACTGCTGAGCGCTGATCGCTCTGTCGCCGTGTCATCCGTGACATCTGCCGGGGCGACCGTGGTCGCCGTGCACGACATCCGCGCCGGCACCACGCGGCGCACGTTCACACTGAACACAGAACGCGAAGTCGCTGCGGTGTCGACCCACGGCGACATCGCAGCATTCGTCGACCCGCAGATCATCAACCCGGTCACGGCAATGCCCACGGGGCGCGCGCGTAGCATCGTCGACGTCGTCGAGCTCGCAACGGGAGCGCTGCGCAAGGAGTACGACCTCGCGGGCAACTACCGGCCAGAGGCCTTCGACACGAGCGGAGGGCTCGCCCTGCTCGATTTCGAACCGAACGATCACCCTGATCGCTATCGCGTGCGCCGCCTCGACCTGCTCAGCGGCGACCTTCACAACGTGTTGACACGTGAGAAGACGGAGGTCGTCGACGACATGCAGGGCTACGGGCGCGCCGCTGTGGCCGCCACCGATGGCTTCGCGTTGTTCACGCTGTATCGCGACGCCTCTCAAGGCGATGCAGCGTTCATCCACGAGTTACTCGGCCAGGGCCTGTTCGCGTTCTGCGTCGATCTGCCCGATGCCGGGTTCGGCGAGTCGGCTGCGCTCGCTCTGAGTCCAGACGGCCGCGACCTCTACGTGGCGGGCCTCGATGGCGCGGTCGCCATTCTTGACGCGCACGTCGACTTCGGGCCCGACCCACTCGCGATCCGAAAGGTCGTGCACGTGCTCGGCGTGGTTGGCGTACCCCGAGCGATCGCCATCACGGACAGCACGGTCTGGTTGCTGGTGGCCGATCACGTCGTGCAGGCGGATCGAAATACGGGTGTCGTCGTGCGCTCGACCGAGGTTGGCACCGACACCATGAGCGTTGGTGCCACGTCAGATGCGCACAACGTGCTTGTCGCGGCCGGCGCGCTGCTGCGACGAATCGCCTGATCGTCAGGCTCGCAGCGTCGCCAACGTGGTGCGCGCCGGGTCGAGGTCATCGGGGTTGGTCACGCCGATCCAATCCGATGCCGTCGACACCACGCACACGTCGAGATGACCCTCACCCATCAGCTGCGCAACCGCGCTCGGCAACAAGAACTCGGTCTTTTCCTCCGCGCCGTGAACGGCAAGAAAGTCGCGCCACATGCGCTCGAGGTGACCGAAGATGGTCGGCGAGAAACCCCACATGTTCATCGAGACCGGCGTGCGGTCGGCTAGTGTGCCTGCTGGATCGGTGCTGATGATCGCGCCGGCGGCATTGCGTTCGATGCCGTGAGTCTCGACCAGTCGAGTCAACGCGTCGCCGTCGATGGCACACACGCCTCGCGACACCGAGCCAACGGTCGGCAACGTGCGACCCAACTCGAACGCGGCAAGCACTGCGGTGCGATCGTCGGCCTTCGCAAGCGTGTCGGCGACCATCGCGTATGACTCGACGCCGTAGTAGTCGTCGGCATTGACCACGATAAACGGGCGATCGACCACCGTTGCCGCAGCCAGAATCGCGTGCGCAGTGCCCCACGGCTTCTTGCGCGGCGGGGCCTCGGAATCGTCCTGGCACACGAGGTGCAAGTCGACATCGCCGTGCATCTTGCGCACGTGATCCTCGACGATGTGTGCAAACTCGCGGCGCACGATCAGCACCACACGACCGGCGCCCGCGGCGCGGGCATCGGCGATGGCGAAGTCGAAGAACACCTCGCCATTGGGACCGACGTCAACCAGTTGCTTGTTGCCGCCGAAGCGACTGCCGAGGCCGGCCGCCATGATCACAATCGCCAGATCACTCATCGTTCTCCTCGGAGAAACGCATCACGGGCCTTATCGCCCTCGCCTCTCAGATTGAGCTCGAAGGTGAAACCCTGTTCGGTTCGATACGACTTTGTCGGATCGTCATCGATGGAGTTGAACGCTCGCTTCGCCTTTCGTACGACAATGCCGTTCTTCGAGGCGATCACGCGCGCAACTTCGCGCGCGCACTCGGTCAGGTCAGCCAGTGGCACGACCTTGTAGATCGACCCATGTGCGTGTAGTTCCGCGGCAGTCGCGACCTCGCACATGTACATCATCTGGCGCGCCTTGTGCTGGGGCACGAGTCGTTTCAAGTGCGTACCAGCGCCGAGCGCGCCGTTGTCGACCTCAGGCAGGCCGAACGTAGCGGTGTCGGCTGCGACAACCACGTCGGCGTTGCCCACGATGCCGATGCCGGTGCCGAGGCAGAAGTCGTTCACCGCAGCAATCACCGGTACCGCACACTCGTACACGGCCCGGAACAACTCCCAGCATGAGTCGTTGGCATCGATGATGCCGTCGTTACCGGGCAGTGCCTGCATCTCCTTGATGTTCACCCCGGCGCAAAAGCCCTTGCCTTGCGCGGTGAGGATGACCGCCTTGACCTCGGGCCGGTACTTCACCGCATCGAGCAGGCGCGCCAACAAGTAGGCATCGGCAATGTTCAGCGCGTTGACCTTTGGGTTGTCCATCACGAGTTCGTAAATGCCGGCGTCGTCGAGACTTTCATGAATGGTCATTGCGTCACCGTTTCACGATCACGGACGAGCCGTGGCCGAACAGGCCTTGGTTGATCGACAGCGCGACTTTCGCCCCCTCGACCTGACGCTTTCCGGCCTCGCCGCGCAGCTGCCAGGTCATCTCGCATACCTGCGCGATGGCCTGAGCGGGAACTGCTTCGCCGAACGCGCCGAGCCCTCCGCTCGCGTTCACCGGAATGCGTCCACCGATCGAGGTTTCACCGGCGCGGAGCAACAGCTCGGCCTCGCCCTTCTTCGCGATGCCGATGTGTTCATACCAATCGAGCTCGAGCGCAGACGACAGGTCGTACACCTCCGCGAGCGACAGGTCCTCAGGCCCGACACCGGCCTCGGCGTAAGCCCGCTTCGCGATCGACGCCTTGAACTCCTCGTCGGGCGCCATGGTCACCGCGGCCGAGTCCGATGCCATATACGGCAGGTCGAGCACGGTGTCGGGATAAGTCGGTGTCACGAGCGAAATGCCCGCGACACGCACCGGGTTGGTGTGCCCGTGCGCCCTGGCGTACTCCATCGATGACACCACGATCGCCGCGCCACCGTCGGAAGTGGCACAGATGTCGAGCAGACGCAGCGGGTCGGATACGATCGGCGAGTTCTCGACGTCCTCGACCGAATACTCCTTCGTGAAGCGCGCGTACGGATTGTGCACGCCGTGACGCGAGTTCTTCACCTTGACCTTCGCGAAGTCGTCTTTGGTCGCGCCGTACAGGTCCATGCGACGGCGAGCGTGTAGCGCGAAGTAGACGGGGTTCGTAGCACCGACAAGACGGAACCGCAGCCAGTCAGAGTCGTCATGACGATCACCCGCGTTCGGCGCAAGGAAACCCTTCGGCGTGGTGTCAGCACCAACGACAAGCGCCACGTCGCACACACCGGCCAAGATCTGAGCGCGTGCAACGGCAAGAGCGGTCGTTCCGGACGCGCACGCGGCGTACGACGAAGCGACCTGACAACCGGTGAAACCGAGCGCCTTCGCAAAGGTCGAGCCCGATACGTAGCCGGGGTAGCCGCAGCGCACAGTGTTCGCGCCCGAAACGAATTCGATGTCGCGCCATGCGACATTCGCGTCCGCCAGCGCCGCCCGCGCGGCGACCACGCCGTACTCGACGAAGTTGCGGCCCCACTTGCCCCACTGATGCATCCCGACGCCAAGAATGGCGACCTCATCAACTTTGCCCATGACCGGCCTCACCTCCCCGCGGCCAGCGGCCGCCATTTCCACACGACGTATTCGTTCTCATCGTCCTCGTACAACGTGTCGAGAACCAGCTCGACCTCCATGCCGACGTGGAGGTCGTCGGTGGTGTAGCCATCGACGACTTGGCCGAGCACCACCATCCTCTCGGCATCGAGCTCGACCGCCGCGATGGTGACCGGCACGAAAGGTTCGTGGCGCGACACGAACGGCGGCGGCGGCGGATACGACGAGTTGGTGTACGACCAGATGCGGCCTCGATTCGAGAGCTGCACCTCCTCGATCTCGCCACTCGGGCTGTACGGGTCGGTACCCCCGAGGTCTTTCGGGAAGCAGTAACTGCCGTTCGGAGCCTTGCCGCCGATCAGACGCGGATTGCTTGCGTCCATCGTGAACAAGCCCTCGACTGCGGGCACTCTCGTTTTGGCCATGAGACCCGAGTGTACGAGCCGCCCGGGCGCTCGGCCGCTTTGTGCAACGGGTTGTGCCACGGCGACTCGGGTGCAGCTGGTGCACTACCAGCTGGCGGGGTTGAGGCCGTAGAGCTCAGTGGTGTTGCGCCACAAGATCGCATCGCGGGCCTCGGCCGTCAGCCCCACCGTGTGCTCGGCCAATATCACCTGCGAGTTCGGGAAGGTGGCGTCGCTGTGCGGATGGTCGCTGGCCCAGCACAGCCGCTCGTGGTTCAACAAGCCCGCCATCTGAAACGCCACCCAGTCGTCTTGAAAGGTGAGATACACGTTGTCGCGGAAGTACTCGCTCGGCTTGCGCGACAACGGAGCTGACGGCAGCCAGTTCCGGTGGCGGTCATATGCGTGGTCGGCGCGATACATCCAGTGCGGCGCCCAACCGGCGTCAGCTTCGACGCACACGACGCGCAATGACGGATGACGTTCGAAGACACCGCCGAAGATCATCGTGCCGATGATGTCCTGACAGCCGCGGATGATACCCATGAAGCTGTTCATCTTCGGCCCGCGAAACTGCGGGTTCGTCGGTTGATCGTTGCCGCTGGTGAGGATGTGGAAGCTCAGCGGCAACCCCATGTCGATCGCAGCCTGCCAAAACGGATCCCATCGCGGATCGTCGTAGTCACCGTCCGCGAAGCAGCTCGCGTAGCCGGGCATCATCACACCGCGCAGACCGAGTGCCTTGATGCGCGCGAGATCGTCGATGCCTTCGTCAACGCTACGGAGGGTGGTCTGACCGAGGCCGATCAGGCGGTGGGGCGCCGCCGACTGGAACTCGGCCATCCACAAGTTGTATGCGTCGAAGCAAGCTTTCTTGTAGTCCGTGTCGGGATGGTTGCACAGCAACATGCCGACGCTCGGATACAGCACCTCGGCCGCGACACCATCGCGAGCTTGTTCTTCAAGGCGCGCCTTCGGATCCCACCCACCCGGATGCAACTCGTCCCACCCGACATAGTTCATCGGGTGGATCTGATCCCACGAACGACCAGCGGCCGCGACCATGCCGTACGGCACGCGGCTGCGGCCGTTGTCGATCGACATGACCGCGCCCATCACGTCGTCGGTGACCGCCACCGGTGCGCGATCGCGGTACTTCGGGTCGATGTGGTCGGTGTAGCAGTTCCCCGGCTCGGTGATGTGCGAGTCGGCCGAAATCGCGAGCAGCGTCATCGCGCGATCGTACCCCCCTTGCGAATGGGGACGGTTCAGAGCAGTTCGGGGTGGAAGTGCTCGACCATCCGACGGATGCCGTCGCGCATCGACACCGAACTCGGCCCGGCAATGCCGTGCAGGCGGCTCACATCGACGGCCACCGATTCGAGCACCGCTGTCGAGTGCTCGAACGTGGCCGGCTTGCCGACGAGCTCACCGATATACGTCGACCATTCCTCGATCGACGACGTCTCGTCGCTTCCCCAGTTCACGATGGTGGCCGGCACGGTTGCGGCACCGAGGAGCTTGGGAATGCTCGCGATGATGTCGTCCTCGTGGATAAGGTTGTAGTTCGACGGAGCGTCGGTGTGTACGCCGATCGGTTGATCGGCGAGCACCTGTTCCATGTGCATCCACGGCCAACCGCCGTTGTTGCCGTACGGCACGTTGAGCCGGGCGATGATGGTGGGGATGCCGTGCTCACGCGCGACGTAGCGCGCCATGGCTTCGGCGGCGATCTTGTTGATGGAATACGTCGGCATGAACGCTTCCATCGACGGGACGCGGTGGTTGTCGCCGAGCGGGTCGGTCTCGACGAAATGGTGATGCCCATTTGGTTGATACACAGCCGTCGACGAACAGTGCAGCAACGCCTTGGCATCGCGCAAGCGCGACATCAACAGGCCGAGGCCCTCGACGTTTGCTGCGAGGTCGTGGTCCCACGATGTGGTCTTCGCAATGGCCAGATTCAACACATAGTCGATGTCAGTCGGCACCTCATCGAACGCGCCGGCCGCGAGGTCACCGGTGATGCACTGCACCCCGCCTGCCTCGAGCTCAGCCTTGGCGGCCTTGTTCTTGAAACGAGCAAGGCCGAACACCGTTGCCTCTTTGGCCAACGCCAACGACAACGGCTTTGCAACCTGACCCGTAGGTCCGGTTACCAGTATCCGTGCTCCGGACAACGACACTGCACTCATCGGTTGACTCCTCCACCATCGACGACCATCGAAAGCCCGCTGACCCAATCGGCCGCGTCGCTACACAACCACACGGCGGCCTCGGCCACTTGACCGGGCTGACCCAGCTTCCGCCCCGGCATCGTCTGCAACACCATGTTCGCCAGGTCGGGACTCGACGCGAACCAGCTTTGGATCATCGGAGTGTCGACCATGCCCGGCAGCACCGCGTTCACGCGAATGGCGTTGTTGTTGTATTCCCCCGCGGCCGCCTTGGTGAGACCGAGCACCCCGTGCTTCGCCGCGGTGTAGTGCGGCAGGCCCGGCGCCGCAATGATGCCTGCACCCGACGAGGTGTTGACGATGGCCCCGCCACCCTGCGCGAGCATCTGGCGAATCTCGTGTTTCATGCACAAGAAGACCGATGTCAGGTTGATCGCGATCATTCGATCCCATGACTCTTTGTCGAACTCGTGAAACGCCTTCGACACGTCATTGATGCCGGCGTTGTTCCATGCGGCGTCGAGCCGACCGTGTTCGCGCGCGATGCGCGCCACCAGCTCGCCCACGGCGTCCTCGTCGGTGACATCGACATGCACGAAGGTGGCCGCGCCGCCCGCACGGGCGATGTTGTCGACGGTCTCTTGTCCGCCGTCGTCTTTCACATCGACCACGTACACGTGCTCCGCGCCTTCGCGGGCGAAGATCTCTGCGCCCGCGCGGCCCATGCCGCCTCCCGCGCCCGTGACGAGTGCGACCTTTCCTGCTGCCAAATTTGCCATGAGTCCCTCCTACAGCCTGCGAAACATCTCAGCGGCCTTGGCAACATACGCCGGATGGTCCGCGTACTTCTGCGCGCTGAGCGTCTTGAACATCGGATTGGCATAACCCTCGAACGCGTCGTCGTCGACGAACGCGATCAGCGCGGCCGCGACCTCTTCCACTGCCATGATCGTGGCGGGATCCTGGGGAAACGGAGCATCGTTGCCATCCTTCGGCAGCGAGAACTCGGTCTTCGTGGTACCGGGGATGAACAGCTTCGCACGTACGTTGGTGTTGACCAGATCGAGGTAGAGCGCCTCGGTGTAGTGGTTCAACGCGCCCTTGGCCGAACCATACGCGCCGGTGCGGCCCGACAAGGTGCGCGTGCCCATCGACGACACGTTGACGACGGTGCCCGAATCACGTTCGAGCATCGCGGGCAGCAGCGCGTGCGTGAGGTGTACCGCGCTGAAGAAGTTGACACGCATCGTCTCGTGGAACTCCTCGAGAGTGATGCGTTGCATCGGCCGCCGGCGCGACGCTCCCGCGTTGTTGATGAGCACGTCGACGCCACCGAGGTCGGCCTGGACCTGGGCTCCGAATGCGGCCAGCGCGTCGAGGTCACCGACGTCCACCGTGTACCGCAGCGCCGCCGGCACGTCAGCCAGGCGATCGGCACGGCGCGCACACACGGCCACGGTGTCGCCGGCCGCGCTCAGTTGACGGGCGACCTCGGCACCAATACCCGACGAGGCGCCCGTGACGAGCACACGTCGGCCCATGATCTTTCCCCGTTCGCCGATCGTTGGAATGCCGGTCGTTCTCGCGCCACCCGCAGCGCTGACCGCGCCGGTGTGACCGGCGGCGCTGACCGCGCCAATGTGAGACGTTAGTCTCTCGCCGCGCCTACCCCCACGGTCAGCGCACAATCACCAGTCGGCAGCGAGCCGACTGCACGAGGAGCACACATGGTCACGTCTTGGGATGACTATCCGGTCCATCAGACCTCGGAGTACGTAGCGCACCCGGCCACGAGCGATCGCAACTTCTACGACCGTTACTACTTCAACATGTTCGACACTGCCGGCAAGTACATGGCCATATTCGGCTACGGCCAGTACCCGAACCTCGGGGTGCACGACGCGTTCGTCGACGTGCGGATGGGCGACAAGCAACACATCGTCCGCGCGTCGGCGCCGCTTGGCGATCGCATGAAGACCAGCGTCGGTCCGCTCCGCGTTGAGGTGATCGAACCACTCAAGCGCCTCCGTTTCATCGCTGAGCCCACCGAACACTCGGTCGCGATGGACATCACGTGGGACGGCCACGGCCCCGCCATCGAGGAACCGAACCAGTACATCCGCAACAAGGGCCGCATCGTCTTCAACACGCAACGTCTCGCGCAGATGGGCCGTTGGTCGGGCACCATGGCGGTCGAGGGCACCGAGTACGCGATCATCGGAGATGACCACTGGGGATCGCGCGATCGATCGTGGGGTGTGCGCCCGGTCGGCGAGCCTGAAGCTGACGGCGTGCGCAAGGGCACCAATGTGATGGCCGGCATGTGGAACTACTTCCCCATGGC
>JAYUFA010000315.1:0-4866 GCA_043738925.1 Actinomycetota bacterium | reverse complement strand
AAGCCGGAGCGAACGTGGTGGCGGTCGACATATCGCAAGCCGCACTCGACCCGGTGGTCGCCGACCTCACCACTGGTGGCTACGCAATCACCGCGGTGCTTGCCGACGCGCGCACCGACGAAGGTGTCGCATCGATCATCGACACCGCAGTGAGCACATTTGGCGCGGTGCACGGCCTGGTGAACATCATCGGTGTGGCGGCTCCGCACACCTGGACCAAAGCCGAGCACCTCACCCGCTCCATCTGGCGCGAGGTCATGGACGTCAACCTCGACTACGCCATGTTCTTATCGATCGCTGCCGCCCAACAGATGATGCGCCAAGGCACCGGCGGCTCGATCGTGTCGTTGTCCTCCACCAGTGGCATCGGCGCATCGCCATTCCACGCGGCGTACGGCGTGGCCAAGGGTGGCATCGTTGCAATGGTCCGCACGCTCGCGGTGGAGTGGGGCCCACATGGCATCCGTGTGAACGCGATCGCGCCGGGCACCATCGCCACACCGCGCTCCGGTGCTGACCCGGGTGACAGCGAGCGCGATCGGCGTGGAGTTCCCCTCGGGCGACGCGGCACGCCGGCCGACATCGCAGCGGCAGCGCTCTTTCTCGTGTCCGACCTCAGTGGCTATGTGAGTGGCCAATGCTTGCCCGTCGACGGCGGCACCAGCGTGAAATGGGCGCACCTCGGCGACGATGGCACCCCGATCTTTCTCACGAACCCCGCGATCCTCGCGCAGATACACGGCAATGCTTCAGATACGGACCGTGCAGAGAACACAGGGAGCGCGCCCGCGTGAAGAACGTGTCGTCGTTCGATCAGACGTACATCGATTGGATGGCGCGCGAGAACGAGTCGGGCACACCGCTTGTTCCCGCTGCCACGGTGGTGCTGTTGCGTGATGCACCCACCGGCAAGGGCATCGAGGTGCTGATGCTGCGGCGCAACGCGGCGGTCGAGTTCGCCGGCGGCATGTGGGTCTTTCCGGGTGGGCGCATCGACCCTGAGGACCATGACCACACCGATGATCTTCTGGGCGCGGCTCGCAACGCATCGGTGCGCGAAGCTCGCGAAGAAGCAGACCAAGAAGTCGACGTCGACTCCCTTGTGTGGTTCGCCCATTGGTGTCCACCGTCGAATGCTCCAAAGCGATTCGCAACCTTTTTCTTCGTGTGTCGCGCGCTCGGCGGCGAGGTCACCATCGATGGCAGCGAGATTCACGATCACGAGTGGATGGCACCTGACGCTGCGCTCGAACGCCAACGCGCTCACGGGGTGCAGCTCGCGCCTCCCACGTGGGTCACGCTGCACTACCTCACTCGCTCCACATCGGTCGACCACGCATTGGCGTCGTTCGCAGCACAGGAACCACGCTTCTACGAGACCCGCATGATGAAGGACGACGAGCACATCCACTTCGTGTGGCAAGGCGACGCCGCTTATCCCGACCTCGAGGCGGCGACACCGGGACCACGACACCGCATCACGGTGCGCGCCGACGGCTGGGAACTCGACGACAGTGCCCGACCTTTCTGACCGCGGGCTGAGCTCGGCCGAGGTCGCGGAACGAGTTACCTCCGGCCGCGTCAATGACGTTCCCGACGCACCGGTGCGCACGTTCGGCGAGATCGTTCGGGCCAATGTGTTCACGCGCATCAACGCGATCATCGGCGTACTGTTCGTGCTGATCCTCATTGCCGGCCGACCGAAGGACGCGGTGTTCGCAGCGGTCATCGTCACCAACGCGGTGATCGGCATCGTCCAGGAGTTGCGGACGCGCAAGACGCTCAACGACCTCGCCGTGCTCAACGCCCCAAAAGCTCGCGTCGTGCGAGACGGCGAGGCGCACAGCATCGCCTTGGGCGACGTCGTCGCCGACGATCTCCTCGATCTGCAGTCGGGCTTTCAAGTTGTGGTCGACGGAACCGTCGAACGCGCCGACGGCCTCGAGATCGACGAGTCGTTACTCACCGGCGAATCGGAACCGTTGCGCAAGGCCGTCGGCGACCCTCTGCTGTCGGGAAGCTTCGTCGCCGCAGGTTCGGGCCGTTATCGCGCCGTGCACATCGGGGCCGACTCGTATTCGAACCAAATCTCGGCGCAGGCGCGGAAGTTCACCCTCGCGCCGAGCGAGCTGCGACGCAGTATCGATCGCGTCCTGCGTTGGCAGCTGATCATCATTCCTCCGACCTCGCTGTTCTTGTTGATCCGCTTGTGGAACTCGGACGCGGTTCGCAAGTCCACCGACAGCCACTGGCGCGAGGCGATCACCGGCACTGTCGCTGCGGGCGTCGCGATGGTGCCCAGCGGTCTCGTCCTGCTGACAAGCATCGCTCTCATGGCCGGCGCCATCGCGCTCGCCCGGCGCCGCGCTCTCACGAAGGAACTCGCGTCCGTCGAGTTGCTTGCCCGCGTCGACACCCTCTGTCTTGACAAGACCGGCACGATCACCACAGGCGACATCAGCCTGGCCGAGGTCGTCGCCCTCGACGATCGCAGCATCGATGACCTCGAGGCACTCCTCGGTGCCATAGCCGCCGCCGACCCGAACCCCAACGCGACGCTCGCCCCCATCGCCGCGCGCTACGCATCGCCGGGTTGGGCGGTGACCGCGTCGCTGCCGTTCTCGTCGGCTCGCAAGTGGGCCGCGGTGTCGTTCGCCGACCGGGGCTTGTTCTTCATCGGTGCTCCCGACATCTTGCTCGCTGTCGATGATCCGGCACATGAGCGCGTGTCCACCGAAGCCGACAACGGGCGACGCGTGGTCGTCGTGGTTCACGCGCCTGACGCCGGGCCCGATCTTGACGCGTTCACCCAAGAACTGCCCGTACAGCGCAGCGCAGTCGCTCTTGTTCTGCTCGAGGACACGATCCGGCCCGACGCGCGCGAAACGCTCGAGTTCTTTCGCGCGCAAGGCCTCGTGCTGCGCGTCATCTCGGGCGATCACCCGCAAACCGTCAGCAGCGTCGCGGCGCGCGCCGGCGTGCCCGACGCCGACCGTGCGTTCGACGCGCGCGAGCTTCCTGAAGGCGTCGACGCGATCGCCGACGTGCTCGATCAGTACGTGGTGTTCGGGCGCGTGACGCCACAGCAGAAGCGCGAGATGGTCGGCGCGTTGCAATCGCGCGGCCACGTCGTCGCGATGACCGGCGACGGCGTCAACGACGTGCTCGCGTTGAAGGACGCCGACATGGGCATCGCCATGGGCTCCGGTTCAGCGGCCGCACGTGCGGTCGCTCAACTCGTGCTGCTCGACAACGCGTACAGCGCGTTGCCCCGCGTGCTCGCCGAGGGACGGCGCGTGATCAACAACATCGAACGAGTGGCCAATCTGTTTCTGACCAAGTCGGTCTACGCGGTGTTGCTCGCACTGTTCACCGCGATCAGCGGTGCGCCGTATCCGTTCCTGCCGCGTCACTTCACCCTCATCGATTGGTTCAGCATCGGCGTGCCCGGTCTGTTTCTCGCGCTGGCGCCAAGCGAGGAACGCGTGAAGCCACATTTCCTGCGACGAACACTCCTGTTTTCGGTGCCTGCCGGAGTGTGCATCGCCGTCGCTACTTACGCCGTTTACCTGATCGCGAGGGCGGGTGATGACACGCTGGTGCAACAGCGGACGGCGGCGACGATCACGCTTCTCGCGCTCGGCCTCGCGGTCTTGATCGTTACGAGCCAACCGATCGCGCCGTGGAAACTCGCATTGGCCGCAACCATGGCCGCCTTCTACGGCATTGTTCTGGCGGTAGCACCGCTGCGCAGATATTTCGATCTCCAGGTCCAGACGGCTACTACCTCATACGCGGTAGCGGGCTTTATCGCGCTGGGCGCTGCGGGTGTGGTACTGCTCCCGCGGATCGTCGGCCAGGTCGCGGCACAGCAGCGCCAGTCCCGCGTACCGTGACTTTCAGGACTCGCGCGGATAGGTGAAGCGTCGCGGGCGTGCGCTCGACATCTCGCCTGTTCGAGGCGAGATCAACGACGGTGTTGCTGGGTCGGATGCGCCTATCGGCGCATCCTTTCATTGTGTGACAGTCGAAAGACGGTTTGCGGTCGATCTGGTGCCGCCAGCGATTCCGCAACGGGCGCCCGATAACGTCGCGCGCCATGAGTGAGGCGGGGGCGGCAGCCGACTACACCAACATCTTGTTTCACGTCGACGACCGCGTTGGCGTCATCACGTTGAACCGCCCGGAGAGCCTCAACGCGTTCGGTGGATCTATGGGTGCGGAGCTCGTCGATGCCCTGCGCCGGTGCGACGCCGACGAAGATATTCGGGTCGTCGTCATCACCGGTGCCGGGCGGGCGTTTTGTGCGGGCGCCGATTTCTCGAACGGTCCGGCGGTGTTCGGCTCGCAGGAGGGCAACAGCACCTTCTCCGCCGACCCGATTCGCTTTCATCCGTGGCAGGTGCGTAAGCCAGTGATCGCGGCGATCAACGGTCACGCGGTTGGGTTGGGTATGACCATCCCGCTCCAATGCGATATCCGCATCATCGCGAAGACTGCGAAGTGCGGCATCGTGCAAAGTCGCCGAGGCGTCATGCCCGATGCCCACAGCCATTGGACGTTGCCCCGCATCGTCGGCCACGCGCGCGCCGCCGAGATTTTGCTCACGGGCAAGATGTTCACCGGTGAGGATGCTGCGCGATGGGGACTCGCCTCGGAAGCGCTCGACGCCGAAGACGTGCTCGCCCGGGCGCTCGAGATTGCGCATGACATCGCCGTAAACGTCGCTCCCGTCTCGGTGGCGGTCAGCAAGCGGCTGTTGTGGGCCGACCCGCCGCCAACGGCGGCCGCCATGCTCGCCCTCGAGACCGAACTGCACGTGCATCTCATGGGCAAACCCGACTCGCGCGAAGGCGTGATGGCTTT
>JAYUFA010000314.1:0-1825 GCA_043738925.1 Actinomycetota bacterium | reverse complement strand
TCGCCGTCGCCGGCGGCGATCAGCGGGGCGAGGACCGAACGGGCGAGCTCGCGGATGTGCGACTCGTCGCGGTCGGCCGCCTCGCGTGTGTATCCAGGCGCGAGGATCCGGCGGCGTAGCCGATGCTCGGGCGGGTCCATGAGGGCAAAGGTGGCGGCGCCGCCGGGTTCGTTCAGCAGCGCCGAAGGCGGCGGTACGCCTCGGGTGCAGGTGAAGTTCGTGGTGTCCTTGCACACCTGCCACACCGACTCGAAGCTCGCGAGCGCCCAGGCATCGTATTCCGCCACGTAGTGGACGGGGTCTTGTTCGCGGAGCTGCGCGTACAGCGGCCGCGGATCGATCATCGCCTCCGGCGAGTATGGGTCGTAGTCGATATCCACGGTGTGTTCCCCTTCACCCTCCGACGTGGCCGAACACCCGCGGCGGATGTTCGGTCACGAATTTCGCTCGGTCACGGACTCTGCCATGGCGTTGCCGGTCAGACCGTGGTGGCCCCACAGGTCGCCGTCACCGAAACGGTTCACCACCCAAGTCGCGTCGTCGACCAAGCGAGCGTCACAGCCGACCTCGACCTCGAAGCCCGCGGGGCTGCGCATATAGAACGACAACATGTGATCGTTCTTGTGTCGTCCGAGCGTCGCGGTGATCGGGACGCCAGCGAGGGTCGCCCGCTCGAGCGCGAGACCGACCTGGTCGATGTCCGCCATCTCGAAGGCGACGTGATGCAGCCCGTCGATCGGCCCGACCGCGGTCAACGCCACCGTGTGGTGACGCGGCGTGCAGCGCAAGAAGTGCACCGACCTGCCGGGTCCGATCTCGACGTAGTCGGTGAGCTTCATGCCGAGGACCCGGAGGTAGAAGTCCATCGACGCGTCGAGGTCGCTCACCAGCGAGACGTAGTGACCGAATCCGTTCGCGGTGACGAAGCGTGGTACTCCGACCGGTGAGACGAATCCTGCGTTGACCAACGGGCCCCAGAACACCTCGAGCCGCGTGCCCGAGGGATCCTGGAGATGCACCATTTCGCGTACGCCTCGCTCCGCCAACTCCTCGTCGGTTGCCGACTTGGGAGCGGCCCCCTCGGCTTCGAGGTGCGCGACCGCTTGGCGGAACGCGGGCTCGTCCAATACCTCGAACCCGACGTAGGCGATGCCGGGTCGTTCGCCTTGATGTACTGCGACGCGCCACTCTCGCTCGTCAGCTTTGAACCGGACTGCGCCGTCAGCAGCGTCCGACGCAGCGTTGCGAGCATCGATCGGCATCAGCCCGACGACACCGGTAGCGAATGCGGTCCATGCCTCAACGTCAGGTACGGAGAAGCCCAGGTAGCCGATTCCACGAAGGTTCATGTCAGTCTCCGGTCGCGTTCAGTGAGAGATCGGGCTGTTCGGTCACGATCTCGGCGTACATGGCTTGGAAACCTAGCCAGCCGGCGTCGTGGCTACCGGTTTGTGTGTTGGTGTGCGCCGCGACCTCATGGTCGAGGACCCGAAACGGGCCCGATCGCCGTTGTCCTGGTGATATATGCAACGCGACGGATCGTATCGTAACATGGGGTTCGAGACGTGCCCGCCTGCTGGGAGGATCCAACAATGACGGTTCAGCGCGCCGAGGTCGGGCTCGTGTCATCGAGCGATGACCTGGTCTCGTTCTACCGCGACGTGTTCGAGCTGAACGTTCTCGAACCTCGCGACCTTCCGACCGGCAAGGTCCATCGCCTGGGCATCGGCGACGCAATCCTCAAAGTGATGGTGCCCGCTACCAGACCGGCGCCAGCGCCGGCGCCGTCGGACCAGTTCTGGGACACCGCCGGGATGCGGTACTT
>JAYUFA010000313.1:0-1826 GCA_043738925.1 Actinomycetota bacterium | reverse complement strand
AACAAATACATGTACAACCGGCGTCTCGACGACACGTCAAGCTCCCGGGTGTGGTGCTTCGTCGGCGACGGCGAGGTCGACGAACCGGAGACGCTCGGCTCAATCTCGCTCGCCGGTCACCAAAAGCTCGACAACTTGATCTGGGTCGTGAACTGCAACCTGCAGCGTCTTGACGGCCCGGTGCGCGGCAACGGCAAGATCATCCAAGAACTCGAGGGCATGTTCCGAGGCGCGGGCTGGAACGTGATCAAGGTCATCTGGGGATCGAAGTGGGACGGCTTGTTGGCCGCCGACCGCGACGGCGCGCTGTTGAACAAGATGAACACCACAGTCGACGGCGAGTTTCAGCGATACGCCACCGAGGGCGGCTCGTACATTCGCGAGCATTTCTTCGGGCCCGACCCGCGGTTGAGCGCGCTGGTGTCGGGTCTGTCCGACGACGAGCTACGCAACCTGCCCCGAGGCGGGCACGACTACCAGAAGCTGTACGCGGCCTACAAGGCTGCGACCGAGTCCGAGGGGCGCCCCACGGTCATCCTCGCGAAGACGGTGAAAGGGTGGACGCTCGGCGAGGGGTTCGAGGGTCGCAACGCCACGCATCAAATCAAGAAAATGACCACCGAGCAGTTGTTCGATTTGCGGGCCCGTCTCCACCTGGAGGACGAGATCCCTGACGAGCTCGTCGCCGACGGCATCCCCGATTTTGCCCGACCGTCCGTCGACTCACCCGAGTACCGCTACCTGATGCAGCGGCGCACCGCGCTCGACGGGCCGCTCCCGAAACGAGTCGTGATCGATCGCCGTCCGCTCTCTATGCCTGATCGGCATGTGTTCGACGAGTTGAACAAAGGCTCGGGCGGCCGCGCGGTGTCGACCACGATGGCTTTTACCGGGCTGCTGCGCGACCTCATGCGCGACAAGGCGTTCGGGCCACGTGTGGTTCCCATCGTGCCCGACGAAGCGCGGACGTTCGGCATGGACGCACTGTTTCGCGAGTTCAAGATCTACGCGCAGGAAGGCCAAAAGTACGAGCCGGTCGATCACGAGCTCTTGTTGTCCTACAGTGAATCGCGCGACGGTCAGATCCTCGAAGAAGGCATCACCGAAGCCGGGTCGATGGCCAGCTTCATCGCCGCGGGCACCAGCTACGCGAACCTCGGTGTGCCGATGGTGCCGTTCTTCACGTTCTATTCGATGTTCGGCTTCCAACGAGTCGGTGACTTGTGTTGGAGTGCAGCCGACTCGCGCGCCCGCGGGTTCCTACTCGGTGCCACCGCAGGCCGCACCACGCTGGCCGGCGAAGGCCTGCAACATCAAGATGGTCACAGCCTGATCCTCGCCGCGACCAACCCCGGCGTCGAAGCGTATGACCCTGCGTTCGCGTACGAACTCGGCGCCATCATCGAACATGGCCTGCACCGCATGTACGGCAACCGTGCGGGCGAATCCGAAGACGTCTTCTACTACCTCACCCTCTACAACGAGAACTATGCGATGCCGTCGCGACCCGATCACGTCAGCGTCGACGACATTGTGTCGGGCCTCTATTTGTGGGACCACGGCAGCGACGACCTCGCGCACCGCGCCACCATCTTGTTCTCCGGCTCCACGCAAGGCGCAGCACGCGCCGCGCAATCAGATCTCGCCGAACACTTCGGCGTGGCCGCCGAACTGTGGTCCGTCACCTCCTACAAACGGCTCCGCAGCGAGGCGCTGTCGGCCACGCGCTGGAACCGCCTGCACCCCAACGACACGCCACGCGAGCCGTACCTCACCCGCCAGCTTGCCGGAGCCTCCGGGCCGATCGTGGCGGTCACCGACTTCCT
>JAYUFA010000312.1:0-4876 GCA_043738925.1 Actinomycetota bacterium | reverse complement strand
AACTCCATGAAGTTCACGACGAACTCGGGCTTGCCGGTGAATCGCTTGCGCAACTCGGGGTTCTGCGTGGCGACGCCAACCGGGCACGTGTCGAGATGGCAGACGCGCATCATGATGCAACCCGACACCACGAGCGGAGCGGTCGCAAAACCAAACTCCTCGGCTCCGAGCAACGCGGCGATGACCACGTCACGACCGGTCTTCAGCTGGCCGTCGGTTTGCACCACGATGCGATCACGCAAACCGTTGAGCAGCAACGTCTGCTGCGTCTCGGCGAGACCGAGCTCCCACGGCGTGCCCGCGTGCTTGATCGACGTGAGTGGCGACGCGCCCGTACCGCCGTCGTGGCCGGAGATGAGCACCACATCGGCGTGTGCCTTCGACACACCGGCCGCGACGGTGCCCACACCCACCTCGGCGACGAGCTTGACGTGTACGCGTGCCTGCGGGTTCGCGTTCTTCAGGTCGTGGATCAGTTGCGAGAGATCCTCGATCGAATAGATGTCGTGATGTGGTGGCGGCGAGATGAGACCAACACCGGGAGTGGAGTGGCGGGTCTTCGCGATCCACGGATACACCTTCTTGCCCGGAAGCTGACCGCCTTCGCCGGGCTTCGCGCCCTGCGCCATCTTGATCTGAAGGTCGTCGGCGTTGACCAAGTATTCGCTCGTCACACCGAAGCGCCCCGACGCGACCTGCTTGACCGCGCTGCGGCGAAGATCGCCGTTGGGGTCGCGCGTGTACCGGTCCGCGTCCTCGCCGCCCTCGCCGGTGTTCGACTTGCCACCGATGCGGTTCATGGCGATAGCGAGGGTCTCATGCGCCTCTTTCGAGATCGACCCGTAACTCATGGCGCCGGTCGAGAATCGCTTCACGATCGACGCGACGGGTTCGACCTCGGCGATGTCGATCGGCGTGACCGTCTCGGCCCGGAAGCGGAACAGCCCGCGTAGGGTGCCGAGGTTGCGCGAGTGGTCGTCGACGCGGCTCGTGTACTCCTTGAAGATGTCGTAACGGCCCGAGCGTGTCGAATGCTGGAGCTTGTACACCGTCTCTGGATTGAAGAGGTGGTACTCACCCTCGCGACGCCATTGGTACTCGCCGCCGTACTCCAGGTCGCGGTGCGCGCGTTCGGCCGAGTTCTTGGGATGAGCGAGCGCGTGACGCGAAGCGCAGGCCGATGCGATCGCGTGAAGGCCGACGCCACTGATGCGACTGACCGCCCCGGTAAAGAACTCGTCGACCACGTCGCGGCTGATGCCGAGCGCTTCGAAGATCTGCGCGCCCGTATACGACTGCACGGTCGAAATGCCCATCTTGGACATCACCTTCAAGATGCCCGTGCTTGCTGCCTTGATGTAGTTGGCGTGGGCCTTCAGCTTGTCGAGGTCGGGTGAGAAGCCGTTGAGGCCGCCGTCGATCATCTGGTCGATCGAGGCGAACGCGAGGTACGGGTTGATCGCCGCGGCGCCGAAGCCGACGAGCAGGCAGAGGTGATGCACCTCGCGCGCTTCGCCGGTCTCGACGATGAGTCCGACGCGGGTACGAGTCTTTTCGCGAATGAGGTGGTGATGCACGCCAGCGGTTGCGAGCAGCATGGGAATTGGCGCGAGCATCAGGTTGCTTCCGCGGTCGGAGAGCACGATGAACGTGGCCCCCTCGGCAATGGCACGCGACGCCTGCGCGCGAACGCCAACGAGCGCGCGGCGCAGACCGTCGCCACCGAGCGCGACCTCGTACAGACACGAGATCACCACGGTCTTGAAATCACCGAGACCGCCGGGGCCGTCGATCGCGACAAGCTTCGCCAGCTCGTGATCGTCGATGATCGGTGAACGAAGGAAAACCTGTCGACAGGACTCGGGGCCGGGCGCGAACAGGTTGCCCTCGGGCCCGAGCGAACCACCGACCGCAGTGACGAGCTCCTCGCGAATCGCGTCGAGCGGCGGGTTGGTGACCTGCGCGAATAGCTGCTGGAAGTAGTCGTAAAGCAACCGAGGGCGTTTCGACAGCACTGCGATGGGCGTGTCGGTGCCCATCGAACCGAGGGCTTCCTTGGCGCCGAGCGCCATCGGCGCCATGAGAATTTTGAGTTCTTCGTGCGTATAACCGAACGTCTGCTGGAGTTGTTGCAGCGAACCTTCGTCGCGGCGCATGAGTTCGCGCGCGGGAACGTCGTCGAGGTTGACCATCGCCTTTTCGAGCCATTCGCGATAGGGCCGGGCGTTGCACAGCTCCTCTTTGATCTCGTCGTCGCGAACGATGCGACCCTTCGACGTGTCGATGAGGAACATCTTGCCGGGCTGGAGCCGGCCCTTTTCGACTATGTGCTCTGGCGCGATATCGACCACGCCGACCTCGGAGGCCATGATGACCAGATCGTCGTCGGTCACCCAATACCGCGACGGACGCAAGCCGTTGCGATCGAGCACTGCGCCGATCACGGTGCCATCGGTGAAGGCGATCGACGCCGGACCGTCCCACGGTTCCATGAGCGAGGCGTGAAACTGGTAGTAAGCGCGACGCTCGGGTGAGATGAGGTCGTCGTTCTCCCATGGTTGCGGGATCATCATGAGCACGGCCTCGGGCAACGAGTAGCCGCCCATGTGCAACAGCTCGAGGGCTTCGTCGAAGCTCATCGTGTCGCTGCCGCCCGGCGTGCAGATCGGGAAGAGGCGTTCGATGTCTCCGGGGATGAGATCGGTCTTCAACAGCGACTCGCGGGCCGCCATCCAATTGCGGTTGCCTTGCACGGTGTTGATCTCGCCGTTGTGCGCTATGAAGCGGTACGGGTGAGCGAGTGGCCACGACGGAAAAGTGTTGGTCGAGAACCGGCTGTGCACAAGCGCGAGCGATGACTCGACGCGCTCGTCGGCGAGGTCGGTGAAGAACGGCGCCAACTGCATTGTCGTCAACATGCCCTTCCACACGAACGTGCGCGAGGAGAGGCTGGGGAAGTAGACGCCGTCATGGGCGAGCGACATGCCGCCCATTGCCTCATTGATCTCGTCGTTGCCCGCCGGCAATTGGATCTCGTGCTCGAGGCGCTTGCGCAACATATAGGTGGCGCGATCGAGCGTTATGCCGGCGAGGCCCTTGCCGGTGACGAAGAGCTGGGCGAAGTTCGGCATCGTGCGTGATGAGCCGGCACCGAGGATTGACGCGTCGGTGGGTACCTCTCGCCACCCGAGGACCTCGAGGCCTTCGTCGTGCGCGATCTTTTCGATGGCGGCGACGGCCATGCGCGCCGATTCGTGTTCCTGGGGTAGGAACGCGATTCCTGTCGCGTAGTGGCCTGCGGGCGGTAGCTCGAAAGAAACGACGGCGCGGAAGAACCGGTCGGGTACCTGTATCAAGATGCCGGCGCCGTCACCGGTGGCTTCGTCCGCCCCGGACGCGCCGCGGTGGTCGAGGTTGCAGAGCGCGCCGATGCCGAGTTCGACGATGCGATGACTCTTGCGGCCCTGCAGGTCGACGACGAAGTTGACCCCGCAGGCGTCGTGTTCGAACCGTGGGTCGTACAGACCTTGGGCCGGGGGCGTGGCGACAAACGGCAACGTTGCCGTGCGCGTCGGTTGTCCGGCGTGCTCGTGCAGGTTTCGTTGCATCAGGATCGTCCTTGGTTCCTCAGGGTCAGACAGACGTGGTGAGACGTTGGCTGGCTCGGAGGGACGACGCTGGCCCTGCTTGCCGAGTTTCGCATGCTAGCCGACGGCTGCGCATTCGACGATTCGATTTCACGCAGGGCGGACGCGCGGAACACGAGCCAAGCCGAGTCCGCGCGGCAAGATGTTGGCATGCCTGTCGCCCCTCCCGCCACCCCGAAGGCCATCGCGCTCGATCTGTGTGCCTTCATCGGCCAGTCGCCAAGCCCGTTTCACGCCGTGGAGGCAGCCGCGCGGCGTCTCGAGGAATCCGGTTTCGACGAGGTCGAGTACACACAACCCTGGGTGTCGGGTCCCGGGCGCCGCTACGCAAGACGGGGCGGATCACTGGTTGCTTGGCGCGTGCCCGAAGCCCGACCGGCGCGCTTTCGCATCATCGGCGCGCACACCGATTCGCCCAACTTGCGGATCAAGCCCCAGCCCGATCGGTCGAGCGCTGGGGTGGCTCAACTCGGGGTGGAGGTGTACGGCGGGGTGCTCCTGAACTCGTGGCTCGATCGCGATCTTGGGATCTCGGGGCGCGTCGCGTGCCGTGACGCAGGTTCCATTCGTGAGGTGTTGTTCTGCGTCGATGAGCCGCTGCTTCGTATCCCGCAGTTGGCGATACACCTTGACCGAGACGTGAACGAGCGCGGTCTGATCTTGAACCGTCAACAGCACCTCACGCCGATGTGGTCCGCGTCCGAGCACAGCGTGCCGGCGTTTCGCGAGTGGCTGAGCGAGATCACTGGCGTGGCCTCAAAGGAAATCCTCGCGTGGGATGCGATGTTGCACGACACTGCGGCGCCAGTGTTGGCCGGTCGTTCGGGCGAGTATGTGAGCGCCTCTCGCCTCGACAACCTGCTGTCGTGCCACGCAGCCATTACCGCGCTCTGCGACTGCACGGTGGTCGACGACGCCATCCAAGTGGTCGCTCTGTTCGATCATGAGGAGGTCGGCTCGACATCGTCACGTGGGGCCGACGGGTCGTTTCTCGGATCGGTGTTGGAACGCATCAGCGCCTCGTGCGGCATCGACCGCGCCATGCATCTTGCGGTGCTGGCGGCGTCGCACGGCGTGTCGGCCGACGGTGCACACGCGACGCACCCGAACTATCCCGAGCGGCACGAACCTGAGCATCACATCGCCTTGAACGGAGGACCCGTCATCAAGCTCAATGCGTCGATGCGATACGCCACCGACGCGCGGTCGGCCGCGCCGATCCTCGACGC
>JAYUFA010000311.1:0-33424 GCA_043738925.1 Actinomycetota bacterium | reverse complement strand
TCTACGCCCTGTACAGCGCCATCCGGAATCGTTTCGGCTCGTTTCATCTCGCCGCCAGCGGTGTTCCACTCGCCCCGTTTCGTCATGCCTTGCAGGTGGTGCGTTTCGAGCGTGTGCTCGGGCTCTACCGTGAGCGCGACGTCCAGCAGCTGTTCCTCGGCCACCACCGTTTCTTGCAGTTCTGGAACGTGTTTTACGGGACCGTGCATTTCGTCGTCACGATCGTCACGTTCGTGTGCCTCTTCCGGTTCTCTCGCGTCCGGTTCGTGCGCTGGCGCAACACCCTGGCCTGCACGACGGCGCTCGCGCTCGTCGGTTTCATGTTGTATCCGCTGATGCCACCCCGGCTCCTCAGCTCCACCGGACCGTACGGGGGCGCGTCACTCGCCGCGACGGCGAATGCTCCTGCAGGGATCGATTTCGTTGACACCCTGGAAGTGGATGGCGGGTTGTGGAGTTTCGATTCGGGAAGCATGACTCGGATCTCGAACCAGTACGCGGCGATGCCAAGCCTGCATATGGCGTGGTCGACGTGGTGCGTTCTGGCGTTGTGGCCGCTCGCAGGTCGGCGACGGCGGTGGATTCGTTGGTTGAGCGCCTTCTACCCGATCGCAACGTTGTTCGGCATCATTGTCACTGCGAACCATTTCTGGCTCGACGCGGCCGGTGGGCTCGCCGCATTGGGATGCGGGTGGTGGCTGGGAAACCGGTTGGAGGACTTCAACCAGCGACATTTGGTTGCGTCGCGCAGATTCCGACCGTCTCAGGGCGAGTCCTGACCTCGCAGAACGATCGATCTTAGTAGGTGGTGGTAGGATTTGGTCTGTGGCATCTGGCAAAGGCATCGGACCGTTGGAGGCAGAGGTTCTCGACGTTCTGTGGGATTCGACGGGTTGGATGACGCCCGGTGAGGTCCACAACGTGCTCGTGGCCCGCCGCGAGTTGGCGTACACCACGGTGATGACGGTGCTGTCGAACCTGTGCGATAAGGGAGTGCTGGAGCGTCGCCGTGACGGTCGGGCGTTCGCCTACCATCCGGTGCAGACCCGCGAGGCTCGCACCGCCTCAACAATGGCGTCTGTGTTGGGTGCGGTTGAGAATCGGCCGGTTGTGCTCACCCAGTTCGTCGGGCAGTTGAGCGATGCCGATCGGGCGCAGTTGCGCAGGACGCTGGCCCAGTGACCGTGTTCTTGCTCGCAATGCTCGCCGTTGTCCTGGGCGCGGCACCTGCCTTGGCTCGCGGTTGGCTCCGCACCGTTCATCCGGCGCTCGCCGCGAAAACAATCGCGGTGTCGCTGGTCGGTGCGCTCGTCGCGACAGAATTGGTCGCCGTTTCGCTGGGAGCACCGGTTGTGCTTCGGGCGGTCGGTGCGCACGGCTTGGCTGCACGATGCGCACGGATGGCGAGCCACGCGGTGATCGGCGCACCGTGGATCGGGTGGGTCTCGACGGCTGGCGCGTTGATGTTGCCGATGGCCGTGTCGCTCGGCTACCGGCGTGCCCGTTTAGCCCAGCACGCCATGTCCGAAGTCGCGTTGCTCGGTCGCCCGACGACCGTCGCAGGGCATCCGGTTGTTGTTGTTACGTCGCCTGACCCGGTGGCGTTGTGCGTCGCCGCGTATGGCGGTGCGGTCGTGGTGTCCGACACGTTGATCGCCAAGTTGTCGGGCGCCGAGTTGGATGCGGTGTTGCGCCATGAGCAGGCCCATCTGCAGCATCGACATCACCTGCTGTTGCGTCTCGCCGCCGCCGCGGAATGCGGGTTGCGGGCTTTCCCGTGGGCCCGGATTGCCACCGATCAGTTGCGGTGTTCGTTGGAACGGTGGGCCGACGAGGAAGCTTCGGGCACCGAGGTCGAAGCACGCCACATCACCCGGCGGGCGTTGGTCGGGGTAGCTCTCGCCGGTCTGTCGGTTGATGTCGCTGCGTTCGGTGGGTTGGAGACGGTGGTCGAACGGATAACCGCGTTGGACCACCCGGCACCCACCAGCACACCACGCTCCACGGTGATGGCGTTCGGGTCGTTGAGCGCCCTGTGGGCGGGGATGTTGTTCTCGGTCGCTGTGGTTGTCGCGAACTTCTGGGTAGTGCTGACAATGCCGAACTTCTGCCTCAGCTAAACCCTCCAACCATCTACTAGGCTTTATAGTTGATGGTGTTCATTTTGCCGTTCCTCGCGCTTGTCGCCGGGGCGATCTCGTTTGCGTCTCCGTGCTGCCTTCCGTTGTTGCCCGGATACGTGTCGTTCATCTCTGGTCTCCCGATGAGCGAACTCGACCGTCGGGCGTCACGCAAGATCGCGTTGCGGGCGTCGTTGTTCTTCGTTGCCGGTTTCACGTTGGTGTTCACCGCGCTCGGCGTGTCGTTCGCTCTGATCGGCTCGGTGTTGTTGCGCCGAGTGCCGGTCATCACCCGGGTTGCCGGGGTTGCGATCATTGTGATGGGACTCATGATGCTCGGGGTTCTGCGGGTGCCGTTCCTGAACCGGGAACGACGCCTGTTGGACCATGTTCGGCCTGGTCCGCGCTCGGCGTTTCTGTTGGGTACCGCATTCGCGTTCGGTTGGGCACCGTGTATCGGTCCGGTGCTGGCGACCATCCTGACCGCTGCGGCAGCGACCCGCACCGTGGTGTGGGGTGCGGTGTTGCTGCTGTTGTATTCGGTCGGGCTTGGCCTGCCGTTTGTCGGGCTCGCTCTCGGCCTTGGCCGGGCGAAGAACTCGACGAGGTGGCTGCGCCGACACGCCAGAGGGGTGGAACGACTGGGTGGCATGCTGCTTGTCGGGGTTGGTTTGCTGTTCGTCACCGGGGTGTGGCGCACGTTTTTCATTCCGTTACAACGAACGTTCGCCCGCTTCGGTTGGCCACCTTTTTGAACACATCACCCCCGTTGCTCCTAAGCTACTTAGTATGAGAACGGTTTGTGGGCGCATCGACGGGCACGTCGGACCTGGCGGAGGCCGCGGGTCGTGTTGAACGCGGCGATCGGCTTGATGGGCGTTTCGCTCGGGCTCGGCGGGTCGGTCGTCGGCGCGTTCAACGCGGCGATCGGTGCCCGTACCGGGAATGTTCGCCAGCTGCGTTGGGCGAGACGGTACGCGCTGCTCGTCGGGTTCGGGGCGGTGCTCGCGGTCGTGGCGATGGAACGGGCGTTGATCACCCGCGACTTCCACCTCGCCTACGTCGCCCACGTCGGGAGTTCACGGACCCCGGCGTTGTTCAACGTCGCGGCGATGTGGTCGGCGCTGGAAGGCTCGATCCTGCTATGGGCCTTGATCCTGTCCGGCTATCTGATCGCGGTGGTCGTCAGGTTCCGTCACCGGTTCGACGATCCGCTGGTCGGTTGGGCGATGTGCGCACTGTTCGCCATCTGCGCCTTCTTCTTCGGGTTAATGGCCGGCCCATCAAACCCGTTCCGCCTCACCGCACCACCGATCCCGCTGGACGGTCCCGGCCCGAACCCGCTGCTGCAGAACCACATCCTGATGGCGTTCCACCCACCGATCCTGTATCTCGGGTACGTCGGTTTCTCTGTACCGTTCGCGTTCGCGATCGGGGCGTTGGTCACCGGACGCGTCGATGACGGATGGTTGGTGATCACCCGCCGGTGGACGCTGATGGCCTGGGGCTTTCTGACCGTCGGGATCCTGCTCGGCTCCTGGTGGAGTTACGAGGTGCTCGGCTGGGGAGGTTTCTGGGCGTGGGACCCGGTCGAAAACGCCAGTTTCCTCCCTTGGCTGACCGCCACCGCCTACATCCACTCGGTCCTCGCCCAACAACGGCGCGGCATGTTACGGGTGTGGAACCTGTCGCTACTGTGCGCCACGTTCAGCCTCACGATCCTCGGAACATTCCTCACCAGGTCCGGGGTGCTCGACTCGGTCCACTCGTTCAGCAAAAGCAACATCGGCCCGGCGATCATCGGGTTCTTCACCGTGATCGTGCTGACCAGCGTCGGTCTGATCGCCTGGCGCGGGCAACGACTGCGTTCCGCCGGAGCGATCGACGCAGTCGCGTCGCGTGAGGCCGCGTTCCTGATCAACAACGCCCTGTTCGCCCTGTTCGCGTTCGTGGTGCTGTTGGGCACGGTGTTCCCGCTCGTCATTGAGGCGCTGCGAGGCACCCGCATCTCGGTCGGCAGACCCTATTTCGATCGGATGGCGATACCGATCGGTCTCGCCCTGCTCACGCTGATGGCCGTCGCCCCGATCCTGCCGTGGCGCATGTCGTCGGCCGCGCTGCTCCGCCAACGGCTGACCACCTCGGTAGCCGGCGCAGCAACCGTCCTCGCCGCCGCTGTGCTTTTCGGCGCTCGCGGTCTCGTTCCGGCGGTCGGGTTCGCGCTCGGCGGTGCAGCTGCGGGTGCCGCCACCCGACAGCTCTCCATGAATATTCGCCGCCACGGCCTGCGAGGGCTGCTGGGGGCGTCGGGTGGTGGGATGGTCGTTCACCTCGGGTTCGTGATGCTCGCCGTCGCGGTGACCGCAGCGGGTGCGTACAGTCGGCGGATCGAACTCCAACTGGAACCCGGCAAACCGGTCGTGTTCGCCGGTCACACCCTCGAATTCCGTTCGACCGACCAGGTCATCGGCCGATCCCTCATCGAGCGCCGCGCTCTCATCTTGGTTGACGGTGACCGCCTTTTGAAACCGGCGTTGCAGCAATTCAACGGATCATCCCAGACGGTCGGCACCCCGGCGATCGCCAACTCGCTGTCCGAAGACGTCTACCTCAGCATCGTCGACCTCCCCACCCAAGGCCCGATCGGTGTCATCGTGGTTATCATGCCGCTCGCCGTGTGGCTGTGGACCGGCGGCGCGGTTATGGCCCTCGGGACAGCCCTGTCGATCATCCCGAACCGTAAACCTCGCCACCCATCTCGGCTCACCCAGCCAGATGCCGTTTCCGTCATCGACGTGCCCGACGAGCTAGTTACGGTCACCCAGCCGTGAAGCGAATTCGCAGCAACACGACAGCCTGGGTGTGGTTTCTGTCGATCGTCGTTCTCGCCATCGCACTCACGATCGCTGCGGTCGGTAATCGGGCACCGCGAACAACCGGGGAACGAGTCGAGCGGCTCGCCGCGACGATCAAGTGTCCGACATGCGCCGGCCAGTCCGTCGCCCAATCTGAAGCCCCAGCTTCGCGTGACATTCGCGCCGACCTGGAACGGCGGATCGCCGAAGGTGAAAGCGACAACACGATCCGCCAAGCAATGGCGACCAGGTTCGGGCCCGACATTCTGCTGTCACCCTCACCCCACGGGATCGTCGGACTCGTCTGGCTACTCCCAGTCGTAGCGTTCCTAGGTTGCGCTACCGGGCTGGGCGTCGCGTTCGTACGGTGGCGTGCCCAACGGCCCGGTCCCCCATCGGATTCGGACCGGGAACTGGTCGCAGCGGCGATCAACGACAGGCAACAGGGCGGCTAGAAACGCCGGGTTTAGCGGGTTGGCTGTTGCTGCAGCAGGCTGTTGAGCCGGGCGATCTCTGCATCCTTCGCAGCGACGATTTCCTCTGGCGCCGGGCCACCGGAAGCGCATGAGTTCTTGCTGTCATCGGTCTTGCCGCTCATCACCTTGGCCATGCCACCCATCATCAAGACCATCGACAACGGGCAGGCGAGAGCCACGAGCAGCGGGAGCGCACCCCGCGCCGAAGGGGCGGCAAAGAACAGCAGTCCGGCGACCGCGACGAGGCCAATCAGCACCTTACGGTTCATGCATTTCATGAGAACTCCTTCGGATGAGGTCACCACACCGATGACTACTAGGTAACATAGTAGCAATAGCCGCGGCCCGAGTCACGTCCGCTTGCGGGGCTCCGAGATGGTTGGACGTTGGAGAAGCTGTTGCGTTGGCGTTGTAGCATCGAACAGCGCCCAGCCCTGTCAGCGGCTACGACTTTAGATAGTAGCTTCGTGGTCATGGTTGCCGAACGGGACTCGCCTCCACCCTCCGTTGACGACGCTGTGATCGAGCCGGAGGTGGTGCCCGCGGGGTCACGGGCTGATTCGCCACGTGGTCTCTCGCGTCGGCGTCGTGGTTTGCGGTGGCTTGCTATCCCTGTGACGATTGGTGTGATTGGGTTCAGTAGCGTGCTCGCCCGCGGATTGAACCGGGCGCAGGTTGCGCCGTCACCGCTGATCGGTCGGGCGATGCCCGCGTTCGTGCTACCGACGATTCAGGGTGGCACGACCCTTGACTCGTCACGGCTTGCCGGGGCAGTGATCGTGATCAACTTTTGGGCGTCATGGTGTGTGCCATGCAGGGAAGAAGCGGCCGATCTGCAACGGTTCGTCCAGCAGCATCAAGCTGACGGTGTCGTGCTCGTCGGCATCCTCTACAGCGACACCGTCTCGAACGCCCGCCGGTTTCGCGAGGAGTTCGGGCTGACCTACCCGTTGATCAACGACCCCGACGGTCGCACCGCGATCGACTTCGGTGTCCGAGGGGTGCCCGAAACGTTCCTTGTCGCCCCCGACGGGCGGGTCATGGCCCGCCTGATCGGCGCAGTCGGCCCCACAACCCTGGACGACGTTCTGCAGCGGGTCCTGAACGGGGAGACGGTCACGAGCAAGAACGGCAAGTACCGCAGCGGACCGTCACCGACGGACAGCACCGTGCCGTAGTGGGCGCGTGCCGGTCATCCGGATACGTCAACGATGCCGTGTTCGGTGCCCGTACCCAGCCGTCGAGGTCGGTCAGGCCGCCGTTACCTTGAGGCGGTCCGCGATGAGTTTCAGGAGCTTCTCGCGGGTGAGGGCACCTTTCACTTCGGCAACAACCCGACCGTCCGACGCGACAAGAACCGTCGTCGGCAGGCCCAACAGCCCGTAGTCGGCGGCGACGGTGCCTTGCGGGTCGAAACCCGATGGGTAGGTGACTCCGGTTTCGTGGGCGAAGGCGATCGCAGAGCTTCTGGCGTCCTGATGGTCGATCCCGACGAACGCGACCCGGTCACCGAGCAGGACGTGTACGGCTTGGAAGTCGGGCATCTCGCGTCGACACGGCACACACCACGACGCCCACACATTGATCACCATCGGCCTCCCCCGGAACGCATCGAGCGACACATCGGGCTCCCCGGCGGCCAGGGCCGATAGCGTGAACGACGGCGCGGTGTGCCCGACGAGCGGCCCTCCAGCGGGCGTGTTCAACCTTGCTGCTAGGGCAGCACCGGTTGCGACGATCCCGATCGTCGTAATGATTCCGGCGATGACAACACCGGTCCGGCACCTGCGGGAGCGGTGGGGTACCGGTGCCGCAGGTTCCTCGACGACCGGCTCAAACCCGTTGTCCGATGCAGCGACGGGGCCGACGGCCGATTGGTTGTCGCTCACGGGCCACGCAGCAGGGTGGCATGGAGTTGCTGGTTGATTTCCAGGGCAACGACGGCGACGATGCCGATCGTGATCCAGACGCGCTTCGAGCCGAGACGCGCCGCCCACCACCGGCCGAAAACGGTACCGGCGATGATCCGTGGGACACCGACGATCGCGATTACTGCCAGCACGAACGCGCCGGGGTTGTACCGCCAGGCCGAACGAAGCTGTCCCCTGGCTGCGAAGCGCACCGCTCGGGTCATGCCGCACAGCGGGTCCATCACACCGAAACGATGAAACGGCCCGTGGAAATCCCACGCGGGCAAACCCCACACGGCCAGCGCTATCGCACCGAGGCCACCGGCGACGACCGCGAAAGTCCAGGCCGGCCATCGATCGGCCAGTTCGACCCAAACCGTCCGACGACCGGCATGGATCGAGGTCACCATCGGGGCGTCACCGCTCGCCGAACCGGTAGAGGCGCAGGCTGTTACCGACGACCGACACGCTCGAGAACGCCATTGCTGCGCCGGCGAGGATCGGGTTGAGCAGACCGAACGCGGCGACGGGGATAAGCACGATGTTGTACCCGAACGCCCAGCCAAGGTTCTGCAGGATCGTGCGGAACGTGCGCCGCGCCAACCGCACCGCGGTGGCGACACCAAGCTCGGCCGAAAGTCGCGGGATATCAGACAATTCGATGGCCACGTCGGTGCCCCTGCAGATCGCCATCCCGGTGACAGCGAAATCGAGTGTCCGGTGGTCGTCATGCGCAACACTCGTAGACAGCTCCTTCACGGCTGGAGGCAACTCACCGCCGGGTATCAGCAACCCCGACAGCTACAATCTACGATACCGCTTAGTAGATCAGGGTCCCACTCACGATGCCGAATATCAACCACAGGTCGTTGCTTCTGCGGGTGGGTCGCGTGTTTGCCGTTGTCTTTTGCGTTGTGTTCGCTGGTCTCGGTCTGGCGGCTCCCGCCAATGCCCACAGTTTCCTCGTACGAACCTCCCCCGCTACCGGTGCCCGGCTCAGTACCGGCCCGGACGAGGTCGTGCTCGACTTCTCCGAGCGGATCGACGGAACACCGCATCTCAGTCTGCGGACTGCCACCGGTACCAAGATCGACCTGGCCTTCGTTGGCACCGACCCGGGCGGTACCCGCATCCGCGCCAACGTGCCCACCCTGGCCCGCGACATCTACCTCGTCACCTGGCAAGTCCTCGCCCGAGACGGACACACCACCGAAGGCGAATTCGCTTTCGCCGTCGGGACCGACCTGCCACCCGGCGCGGTCGATACCCGAACACGACCGTCGCAGGGACGGTTCGGTTGGGCCGACGCCCTCATCCAATTCGAAATTGTTGCCGGACTGGCATTCGTGTTCGGGTGCCTCGCCAGCGAACGCCTCATCTGGGCGACACACCGGCCCGCACCAACATCACCGAAATCACCGGCAGCCCCATCGATCGCCTTCGCGCTTGTCGGAGTCATGTCCGCCGTCGCGCTCGAACTGCATCGCCGCCACGTACTAGGCAGCCTCACCGACTGGTCCGGTGCGCTTGCCACCCGCGCCGACCGGTTGATGGTCGCCACCGGATCACTCACCGGGCTTGCGCTTGTCGCCGCTCGCAGCAGCCGACTGCGCCGCATCGCCGCCCTACCCGTCGCAGCCGCGCTCGCCCTCATGGTGTGGCGGGGTCATTCCGGTGACGACTCCCGTTGGTGGGCAACACCGCTCGGCACCGCACACGTCATCGGTAGTGCAGCCTGGGCCGGCGCGCTCCTTCACCTGACTCGCAGACCGATCGACCGCCCGGCACGGACCGCATTCGGCATCGCCGCCCGCCGCTACAGCCGATTCGCGCTGCCGGTCGTCGCAGTCACCATCGGCATTGGCACGATTGTCGCGTTCACCCGATTCGACAGCATCCACCAGCTCTGGACCACCCGATACGGCACGATCCTCCTCATCAAACTCGCACTGGTTGTGGCCGCGTTGGTACTTGCCAATCTCGCCCGCGCCAAAGGGCTACGCAACGTGGACAACAAACCCTCCACGCTTCGGACGATTGTCCGGGTCGAACTTCTGGCCGTCACCGCCGTGCTCGCCGCGAGCGTCGCGCTCGCCGTCACCGCTCCACCAAGCTCGGCCGGTTCGTTCGTGCTCGGGCCGCCGCCCATCGCGAACGCTACCTGGGGTGCCGATCTTGCCGGTAACAATCTGGTCCTCGTCGCCGCGGTCGACCACCAACTCCAAATACGCGTACTGCAACCCGGCGGACAACCCCCACCGACCGGACGGGCGACGATCAGCGGGAAACAACCCGACGGCAGCGACATCGACATCACCGCCCGCAACTGCGGGCAAGGATGCGAAACCATCAGCCACGAATGGCAACCTGGCACCACCGAACTCGCCGTCACAGTCGGCGAAAGCGACTACGCCGGCGGCACCGCGCACGTCAGCATCGAATGGTCCCCCGGACCTGACGGAGGGCCGCTGCTCGCCGCCGCGGTCGCCGCCACGAAACAGGCGGGCAACATTTCGCTCACCGAATCGGTCACCAGCAACTCCGCAGCATCAGCGGATGCCGGGAACACCCGCATCTCCGGACCCGACTTCATCTCCCAAGAACCGTTCGGCAACGGCGGCGATGACGTCCACCAACTCGCCGACGACCAAGGCCTCAACGTCATCGCCTTCACCGTGCCCGCGTCGAACATCTGGATCAAAATGTGGATCGACCCGATCACGAAACGGATCGCCAAGGAAACAATCATCGACCCCGGCCACCGCATCGAACACACGATCTCGTACCCGCCTTGACATCCCGGTCACGGGCCGACGAAATGCTCGAACTCCAATCCATCAGGGACCCCGTCATGACAACTTCATGGATGCTTTAGCGGTGCACGATGTGTGCGGTGGCCTCGCTCTGCAGGTGTCCGCGGATCAGCGCAACATCCTTCGTTCCTGATCTGGCACGTTTCATAACGTGCAGCACTCCCCCAAGTTCTCGGCCGGTATGTTCGATGACCCCGCCGGTATTATCGAGCTGAAATGCCGGGCTTGGCCGCATTGAAGCTGGCGCGGCGCAGATCACCACGACGTATTCCGAGCTGAGTAACGGTGCCCAGATTATTTTTGTCACGACCAAGCACGAGTTGGTCGCTGGGCTTCACAGTTGGTTCGACGCGCAGGTCATGGACCACGGCAGCGACGCCATGGCCGCCCTGCGGCGATGAGTTAAGTGGCTCATCAACCTCGGATGGACTCTACGCCGGTTGGCCCGCGCCGGAGTGAGCGTCCTCAACGCCAGCCCACAATCGCGGAAGCCTGTGCGTCGAATCCTTGGGCGGTATGCTGGCTGTGCGTGGACTCCCTCATGGATCAACTCAACTACATTTCGTAGGAGTTAGTGTGGAGAGATGCTCGACGTCATGGCCCAAAGAACGTTGTCGATCGGGTCCGCCGCGGATCTTGCTCGGACCGGCGGGCTTGTCGCTGGGCGTTCCGACATTTGTTCTATGCGGTGCGCGTGAAGGGCCGCTGCAGCGAGGAGGACCGGCGAGATGGCTTACGTGGGCGTGGTGCAACTCGGATACCGGACCGAACTCGGGAGTTCGGCGCCCTTCGACGACTGTTCGGCCTTTGGCGCGGGCTCACCGCCAGCGCAGAGGATCGATGGCGAGGTATCAAAACAGAAACTGTGCTCGTTCCCCGGGGAGTGACCGCCGGCGAGGATGTTCACCTCTATGTACCGCTGGCCTACGGCCAAGCCCGCAAAGTGCTGCGCACCCTGGGTCCAACGAGGAATGATGTCGTCATGGACGTCGGGTGCGGACTGGGACGAGTACTGGTCATGGCTGCTCGCGGTCCAGCCCGCCAGGTCATCGGTGTCGAATGTGACCCACTGATCGCGGAGGCAGCTCGCTCTAACCTGAGCCGACGACCGGCCAAGAAGTCGCCGACGACGGTTCTCACCGGTGATGCTGCGACTCTTGACTTCTCCGAGGTGACCGTTGTTGTGCTGTTCAATCCTTTCGGCCTGCACACCATGCGTTCCATGCTCGAATGTCTGCGGGCATCCATCGAAGCCCAACCGAGATCAGTTCGGATCGCCTACATAAATCCGACAGCGGCGAGCACCCTCGAAGAATGCGGATGGCTGACACAAACTGCGGTCACGCGGTCGGCGCGATTTCGTTACTCGGTGAGTTACTGGCAATCGACACCTCCACCTTCGACACTGGAGCCACTCAGTTAGTTAGTTAGGTCAACTTCAGTACAATTCCTGGGGTGATTCGATTTGAGTCAGCGATGCCGTTGAGCTTGACCAAACGCGCGACCGTCATACCGAATCGGGCCGCGATTCCAGACAGCGTGTCCCCTGGGCGCACGACATAGGTCGACGCAGCGGCAGCCGGGATGGCCTTCGGGGTGCTGGTCGGCGGCGGAAGGGTTTTCACGGCTGATGGCAGCACAATATTATCGCCAGGACGCAATGGTGACGACGGAGAAAGCCCGTTCATTCGAGCGAACGGCACAAGCTGTATGCCTCTCGCCAACGCGATGCCGTTAAGCGAGTCGCCGGGCTCGGCGATCAGCATCTCTCGACCATTGGCAACCCCCGATGGCACCACTCGAACGGGAAGCAGCGTCGGGCGCACGCACAATGCCGACATCGTGTTCGGGCTCTCCTGAACCAGCGTACCGGTACGCCTCGCTTCGATGCATCGGCCATTGCCTGCGTAGATCACGACATGACCGAGCGAGGTGTTGAAGACAAGATCGCCGGGTACGATTTGATCGTAGCTGATCTCCCGAAACGCCGCTGCCTGCGAGACGGTGTAAGAATCCATCTCGATGCCGGCCTGTCGCCATGCCCAAGCTGTCAAGCCAGAGCAGTCGAAGCCGACGCCGGGAGTCTCGGCATCCCACTTGTAGGGAACGCCAAGCTGGCTGCGGGCTGCTCGAACTGCGATCTCACCAAGAGTTGTCGCCCCGGCGCTGCTCGAACGCACGGCGACGGCAACGGTCGCCGAAGCCACGCCTACGATGAACTTTCGTCGGTTCAGCATCTTCTCTGGCCGTTCAGAGCGGTAAGCACGCCATCCCAGTCGGCATCGAATCGCCCGGTCGGAGCTCCTGCCGCTACTTGAGAAAAACCTGACAGAGCATGAGTTATGTCGACCGCGTGCGCTTCGGCAGGGCCGGTATGCACGAGACGAACCGTGAAGCTCTCATTCAGCGGGCCGAACGCATCAACGAGCAGAGCATGGAGACCAAACTCAGGCTTGAGCAGGTGACCGATGAAGTGAAGGTGACTGAGGCCGCAATCGCGGACCGGTCTGCAGCGGTCTCGACTATCAACAAAGACGTTGTTGATGCTGCGGTCCACTCATACATCTACGTTCAGCAGATCACGCTTGCTGACCTGGTCGATTCGTTTGACGGATCGGGTGGATCTTTGTCGGCCGCCCCCGAAGTTTACGCCTCGGTGCTCGTGGGCTCCGCTTCGGACGAGGTCGATGAGCTTCGGGCCGAGCGACAAGACACCGAGCGGCTCGGAAAGGAACTTGCGAGCGAACAAGCGCGGCTTGCGGCGCTGGGCAAACAGTTAGAAACAGAGACGGTCGCTATCACAAAAGTCCGGGCCGAACTTGCGACACCGGCGTTGAAGGTGAGCGGTGAACTCGTACAACTCGTCGCAGATGAAGGCCGCCGACGCGAGGAGGCCGAGGCTGCTCGGGCCCGTGCTGATGCTGAGCGCCAGCGCCAAGAACTCGCCCGAATGGCGGAGAAATAGCGCCAGGAAGTTGCCCCCCGTTTCGGTCTCGGAAAGCAGGGTCTGGGATGACCCCGGTAGGTGGATTTCCCGAAGCCGGATCCGTGGTTGTCTCGGATGCGGCGCGGCCCTCGGCAGACGATGGTTGTGGGGCCAGCCTGGCAGCAGCCCCGCCGTCTCGGGCTCGCAGGCACGTGCCGCTCAATTCGAAGAACAAGGGAGTCGAAGAATGATCGCAATCCTGATTGGTGCAATAGCGGTGCTCGCCCTATTGATGTTGGCATGGATGTTCAATGGGCTCGTTCGAGCCAGAAATCAGTGCGACAGCGCTTGGTCGCAGATCGATGTGCAGCTCAAACGCCGTCACGACCTGATCCCGAATCTGATCGAGACGGTCAAGGGCTACGCCGCACACGAACGCGGAACCTTCGAGACGGTGACTCAGGCGCGGGCGAACGCCATCGACGCCAGACAGAGCGGTTCGCCGCAGCAACGAGGGCAAGCCGAGAACGTTCTCACCGGCGCGCTGAAGAGCCTCTTCGCCGTCGCCGAGGCGTATCCGGACCTGAAAGCGAATCAGAACTTCTCGGCACTTCAAGAGGAATTGACCTCGACCGAGGACCGAGTCGCCTACTCGCGCCAGTTCTACAACGAGCGTGTGCTCGGCTACAACACGCGTATCCAGACGTTCCCGCGCACTCTTATCGCGGGTCCCATGCACTTCAGGATCCGGGAGCTCTTCCAGTCTGAGCCCGGCGCCGCGGCACCCGTCAGCGTCCGGTTCTGATGAGCATGAGCGTTGACCCGACCGTGTGCTCGGACAGCCCAGCGGGCTCCGCGACTAGACGACACAGCGATGACTGAACGTCATGACCTGCTAGCGCAAATCGCCGGCAACAAACGCCGCACCGTGTACCTGATGGCCGGGTTCACCGTGTTAATCACCGCTGTATTGGCTGTCTTCGACCTGGTGTTCGCGGGCGGCCCCATGTTGATCGCGATCGCGGTCATCGTGGTCTTGGCCATGGTCTGGGGCAGCTACTTCTACTCCGACAAGCTGGCCATCGCCGCCGCCCACGGACGGACAGCCGAACCAGCGCAATACCGCCAACTTCACAACGTCATCGACGGGCTCTGCCTGGGCGTCGGGCTTCCTAAGCCTCGACTCTTCATCGTCGATGATCCCGCCCCCAACGCATTCGCGACCGGGCGCAACCCTGACCATGCCGCCATCGCGGTGACGACCGGCCTGCTCGACCTGATGGACCGCGCCGAACTCGAAGGCGTCCTCGCCCACGAACTCAGCCACATCCGCAACTACGACATCCTCGTCGGCACCATCGCCGTCACCCTCGTCGGCTTCGTAGCATTGCTTTCCGACTTCGGGCTGCGACTGCTGCTCTTCGGCGGAACCAGCGGCCGTCGCCGCAACAACGACCGCGAAGGCGCGCAGATCTACACCCTCGCCCTCGTGTTCATCATCCTCGCCCCCTTCGCCGCCAAAACGATGCAGCTCGCGATCTCGCGCCGCCGCGAAGCCCTCGCCGACGTGTCCGGCGTGCTATCACCCGGAATCCCGACGGCCTCATCTCGGCCCTCGAAAAGCTCCGAGCTAATCCCAACGTGATCGGTCACGCCCTCGCCGCCACCGCCCACCTGTGGATCGAGTCCCCCCTCGACAAGCAATCCAAGGGAGCGCACGGCTGGTTCAACCGGCTCTTTGCAACGCACCCGCCGATGGAGACCCGCATCGCCGCCCATACGAAGTCGCCGGGAGGGTCCTCCCCCAGTCGCAAGGCCTCCTTACGAGCTCTTCAACTGTGTCCGCCCAGCGGTCCTACTTGCGACCGTCGTACGCAACCCAGCTTCAGAACTCGGCCCGCCCCGCAACAGAAGCCCGCTTTGACGAGTGACGCCCCGTGCTATCGCTCTATCAAGCGAGCGACCCGAAACGGCGAGCGCCTCCGTACTGCCCCGCACTCGAATCGGTGGAGGCTACCGATGCGGCGAGACACCCCATCGTGGCCCAATGACTGACACAGGGACACGGGGAGAACGAACACCTGACCTCTCGATATCGCCACATGCCTCATCGGGGAGCCTCCCGGTGCCGGCAGAAAGGTGGTCACCAGACGATTGGTGATAACCCACCCCGTCCCCAGACCAAAACTCGAACGACAAGCAAACTCTAGGAAGCCAATGCCGACCCATGAACCAGAGCCGGACTTGACCCCGGCGTCAGGCCAAGCTTTCCGCCTTGGACACGCCATCGAACGACCCAACCGGCAGTCGGGAGGGAGCGAGGGGCAACACGGCTTCGCTCCGACTGGTGTCGCGTCACGTTCGACACGGCGAACATTCGCGACTAGCGCCAGCAACGGCCTGGCCCCAAGATGAACCGGACCGCCGCGTCCTTCATACCGGCGCGGCCCGACCTGGCCGCCACCTCCCGGCAACAAATCAGCGAGGTCCTACATCAACTCGGTACTACTGGTGGAGGGCTCAGTACTGAGGAGGCGACCCGACGGCTGTCGTCGTTCGGGGCGAACGTGCTTTCGTCGCGCAAGGTGACCGTGTTCGGGGTTTTGGTCCGCCAACTGCGCAATCCGCTACTGCTCCTACTGCTGGTTGCCGCTGCTGTCTCGGCAGCGACCGGCAACACCACTGATGGCGCGATCATCGCAGCGATCGTCGTGTTGAGCGTCGGGCTCGGCTTCGTCAACGAGTACCGGTCGGAGGTCACTGTCGCCGCCCTCCACGCCAACATCCGCCACGAAGCCTTGGTGTGGCGCGACAACAACGCTCAACGTGTCGATGTAAGCGGTCTCGTGCCGGGCGACATCATCGAGCTACGCGTCGGCGATCTCGTCCCGGCGGACGTCCGCCTCATCGAGACCGTCCAACTGGAATGCGACGAAGGGATACTCACCGGCGAACCGATCGCAGCGGTCAAGACTGTCGAAGCTTCCACCACCAATTCCGGAGTCGATCTCCCGTCGTGCGCGTTCATGGGCACCGTCGTGCACCAAGGCTCCGGAAAGGCCGTCGTTGTCAGCACGGGTTCGTCAACCGAGTTCGGCAAGATCGCCGTTGGCCTCGGTGAGCGACAGGCCGAGACGGCGTTCCAGGTTGGCCTGCGCGGATTCTCCACGCTTCTGATTCGGGTGGCGGCGGCGTTGACGATCTCAATCTTCGTGATCAACATCGCGTTCTCGCGGCCCTTGCTCGACGCGCTCCTGTTTTCGCTCGCGATCGCGATCGGCATCACGCCGCAGCTCCTGCCTGCGATCGTCAGCGTCAGCTTGTCAACCGGGTCACGCCAACTCGCGCGCCAACGCGTGCTCGTCAAACGCCTCGTCACCATCGAGGACCTCGGCAATATCGAGGTGCTGTTCACCGACAAAACGGGCACCCTCACCGAGGGCGCAATCACCTTCGACCGCACCCTTGACGCGAGCGGCCAACCCGCCGACGCTCCACTGCGATTCGGGCTGATCTGCAACGAGTCGACCCTGACCGCCAGCGGACCGGTCGGCGGCAACGCGCTCGACGTCGCGCTTTGGTCGTCACCCGCGACGAAGGCCTTGGCAGCGAGTAGCGACCCGCCAAGCGGCTACCAACGGCTCGGGCTGCTTCCGTTCGATCATCAACGCCAGCTCTGCTCAGTCGTCGTCCAGACTCCCGACGGCAAGACCCTGCTCGTGACCAAGGGTTCGCCCGAGGCAATCCTCACCCGCTGCGTCGATTTGGCGCCGGGCCCGGACCGTACGCTTCAGGGGCTCTTCGCCGAGGGCGCACGCGTGGTTGCCGTCGCAGTCCGCGAGGCCGCTGGCCTGACTCAACCGACGGCTGCCGATGAGCGCGACCTACACCTCGTCGGCTACCTCGCGTTCATCGACCGCACCAAAGCCGACGCTGGCGCGTCGATCGCCAAGCTCAACCGGATTGGGATTGCGGTCAAGATCATCACCGGTGACAACGGCATCGTAGCCGCCAAGGTCTGCCAAGACATTGGCATCGCCGTCGAAGCAGTCCTGACCGGCGGCGAACTCGATGTCCTCGACGATGACGCGCTTGCCGTGGCGATCCCGCACACCACCGTGTTTGCAAGGGTCAGCCCTGAACAGAAATCGCGGATCGTGAAGGTCGCGCGGCGCACCGGCGTCGACGTGGCATACATGGGCGACGGTGTCAACGACGCAGTCGCCCTCCACGCCGCAGACGTCGGCATCTCAGTCGAGTCCGCCACCGACATCGCCAAAGACGCAGCCGACATCGTGCTGCTCGACAAAGACCTCTGCGTCCTAGCGGACGGAGTCATGGAAGGCCGGCGCATCTTCGCCAACACCCTCAAATACGTGCTGATGGCGACCTCGTCGAACTTCGGGAACATGTTCAGTGCCGCCGGCGCCTCGCTCTTCCTGACCTTCCTGCCGATGCTCCCGTCCCAGATCCTGCTCAACAACCTTCTCTATGACATCGGTCAACTCGCGATCCCCAGCGACCGAGTAGACGACGAAATCGTCGCCCGCCCCGCAGCGTGGGACATCGCGTTCGTCCGCCGGTTCATGAGCATCTTCGGGCCGATCAGCTCAATCTTCGACTTCATGACTTTCTTCGTCATGCTCGTCATCCTTAAAGCAAGCCACGCCGAGTTCCGCAGCGGCTGGTTCGTCGAATCTCTCGCCACGCAGACGTTGGTCGTGTTCGTCATCCGCACACGCCGTGTCCCGTTCTTCCGCAGCCGGCCCAGCGTCCCAATGCTCATCACACCTATCGCTAGCGCCGTCGTCGGAGCCACCCTTCCGTTCACTCCGCTGGCCCGAACGCTGGGCTTCACGACGCTGCCGATCAGCTTCTTCCTCATCCTGATCGGCATGGTCGTCACCTACCTCGCCCTTGTCGAGACCGCCAAGAGCCGCTTCTACGCTGCCCAGAACCGCCCCGGCTGCACCCCGCTCACCCATCACCAACGCCATCAACGACACATCGCCCGGCGAGCTGCACGATTCACACATCACGTCCCGCCGAGACGAACAATGCAACACCGCCAGGCAGCCCGACGATTACCAACAGCCGCCAGGAGCCAGCCATCAATCGCATCGCACTCCAAAAATCGAGATCGTCGCAACTGATGGGGTCGATTCCGACCCTCCCGGAGCGGCTGCGATGCCAGCCGCTCCGGGATTTCGGTACGCCCGGGCAAACACATCCTGGAGGGAGCAGCACAAATCGCTACGTCGCATCTCTTTGAAGATTGGCTCGACGGCTGATCGTATAGGCCAACACGAAGCCGAACGAGACGATGACGATCGCGACGATCGCTATCGGGTCGAGTCGTTCGATAAGTGCGATCGTGTTGGATCGGACTCGCTCGCCAAATTGAACAACCGAATCGCGGTTCAGATCTCCGTTATACACACCTAGTTCCCATCGGGAATACCAGATCGCGTACGTGCCGCTGGCAATCATCAACACCCCACCGGTCCTCGACGACCAACGAGACGTCCTTCGGAGCAGCCGACTGGCACCTGGGCGGGCGAAAGCGACACTGATTGCGAGGATGGCGATGATTGTGCCCATGCCGATCGCGTACCCGGCGAAGGTAACGAGCCCTTCCGCGACTGATTGATCCAGCGCTGTCGAGGTAACCGCCAAGAACGGCCCCAGTGTGCAGGAGAGCGAGGCGATGGCGTAGGCGATCCCGTACACAATCATGGCTGCCGGGCCCCTTCCCGAGATCGCCGGCAAGGATGCGGACGGAAATGGAATTCGTTTGCCACAAACGACAGCCAGACCTGCGCCGACGATAAGAACCCCGACAGCCATCGTGAACCACGGGAGAGACGGTCTGACAGCACGGAGAACAGAATCGAGCAAAACTCCCAGGGTCACGAACACACCTAAGAAACCAACCGTTACCGAGACCGACGAGATACCGGCTCGAACAAGACGCTGGTCGAGCGGCGAATCGTTCGTTTCGCTAGCAACAAAGAGACTTACGTACGCCGGCAGCAACGAGAAACCGCACGGGTTGATCGCTCCGACCATACCGGCGGCTACTGCGAGCGCGATGGGCGCGTTCATCGCTCGCCCGCCACTACTCGTCGTCGCCTCTGCGACCCGATCGTTGCGCCGAGCGCCACCATCGCACCTGCGCTTACAAAGAGCGACGTGCGATGGGCCCTTGTTAAACCCGGGCTTACCTTTGGCAGCCAGATCGACGCCACCGACCGCACTGATGCAAGTACCGCCAACGCGCCACTTGTCAGAACTACGGCGCTAGCGCCTCGGCGTCCCGCCAGTCTGAGCGTGAACGAACCGATCACCATGGCCACTCCCATGAATATCCCGACCGGCAGCATCGTCGTTCCCAAGCCAGCTGGTCTCAGCCCGAGTCTGGCTGACGGGCCGTAACAACCGCCGCGCAGGAGGCACGTCGCCTCAAAGAGGCCGTAGGCAACCAAAGACAACGGACCGAACGCCGCGATCCGTTCCAACGGCTGTTCTCCGGCGCGGCGGGCGCCGACCGCCAACACGATCAGAGCGGCACCCAAGCCTGGCCAGAACTCGACACCGCTACGGATGATGAGCAAGTCCGACAATCGGCCGAGCGCGCCGGGGTCGTCCAGGGCCAGTGCGGTGATACGCCCAACAGCGATTCCAACACCGAGTGGCCCAAATACCCCGTCGACGAACGTACCCCGACCTGACACATTTTTAATCGGCCACCATCGAGCGAGCAGCGAAGGAACGCCGAGCGCGATCAACATGCTGGCCAACAGCCCGAAGTCGATCATCGGAGTGCATCCTCGATGAGCGCGGCGAGCCTCTGTTCCGAGATGGCACCGTTCACGCGCGAGCGCAGCCGTCCGTTCGCGCCGAACACATACGTGGTCGGAAACGACGTGAGTTCAAGACGTACACGTATCTCGCCGCTGTCATCGAAAACGTTCGGATAGGTGATGCCGAACTCGGTCAGAAATGCCTGAGCCGCACTTCGGTCATCGTTCGAGGCAACCCCGAGCATCACAATCCGGCCCGCATACCTCGCTGATGCTCGCTGCAACAACGGCATTTCCGATCGGCACGGCGCACACCAAGACGCCCAAACGTTGACCACTACCGGCCTGGGCGTCTGCCCGACAAGAACGCCCTCGAACTCGCTCAGCGACACCGATTGCAACGCCCCTGACGCCGGCAGAGCAAGCCGAGATCCGGCCGGCTCGAAGTTCGGCAGCGACGGTTGGCGTAACGCAGCACGACTAACGACGAAGGCGACGACCAGCGCTACGACAACCATCCCGATGTTTCGGATCGCCGTTGGGTTCGTGAGACGACGGATGTTCATCTCCGACATTCTGTCGTAGATGACGCGCTTCGCCATGTCAGCACCTGAGGGCCGAACTTTCCGAAGCTGTTGCAATACCCCCCACCCGTATGTAGAGTGGCCAAGGTAGGTACCCATAGGGGGTATCTGCAACGAGGAGGATTTCGCCATGATTGTCCAGACGTACAAGGTTGCCGGAATGACCTGCGGGCATTGTGTCTCATCGGTGACGGCAGCCATTTCGGGGCTGGATGGTGTCGAGCACGTTGATGTTGACCTCGGCGCAGGGGTGGTCAGGGTAAAGGCCATGCACGGGCTTGAGCGAGCCGTCCTCGCCGCTGCGATTGATGACGCCGGCTTCGAGCTGGTGTCATCGTGACCACCGGCCAGCGTCTGGCTGTCTTCGGCCTTTCGGTTGTGATCACCTTTGGCGCCGGAGCCGGCGTTGGTGCCCTGGTCGGGCCAGTGGGCCCGACGATGCCTATGGAGCACTCGACCGGTGGCTTACCGTCGCAAGTCAACGGGTTGCGTCACTGAAATGACCACGGACATTCATGTGAGCGTCGACCCGATGGCTGGCCCGCCAGCGGTACCGAACGCGGTGAGCCTCGATGTCGAAGGCATGACATGCGCGTCGTGTGCTGCCCGCATCGAGAAGCGGCTCAACAAGCTCGCGGGCGTGACGGCATCGGTGAATTACAGCACCGAAAAAGCGAAAGTGACGATGACCGACCCGTCAGTGACCGTGGCTGATCTCATCGCTCAGGTCAAAGCGATCGGTTACATCGCTCGGGCACCACGACCCACGGCTCCACGGTATGCCGTCGAGCCGCATACCGGTCACCACGAAACCTCGGGTGGCGATCAAGCCGGCGTCGACTCGATAGATGTCGCTCGGATCGTGCCAGCGGATACGCCTGCCCCTTCGGACCCCCATGCCGAGCACGCTCGCATTCCGGGTGAAGAGCGGGCCCGTGCGCTTCGCCACAGGTTGCTGACCTCGGCAGCGTTGGCGTTTCCGGTCGTTGTGTTGGCGATGGTACCGGCGTTGCAGTTCGACTCATGGCAGTGGCTCTCGCTCACGTTGGCTTCACCCGTAGTCGTCTGGGGTGCCTGGCCGTTCCACCGGGCCGCCTGGGCCAATCTCCGCCACGGCGCGGCCACGATGGACACACTGATCTCAGTCGGCACGATCGCGGCGCTCGGCTGGTCGCTCTACGCACTCTTCTTCGGAACGGCAGGCGACCCGGCGATGCGACACCACTTCTCACTGAGACCGGTTGTCGGCATGGGTGCAAGTCAGATCTACCTCGAGGTTGCCGCAGGCGTCACGGTCTTCATCCTGGCTGGCCGTTACTTCGAGGCAATCGCCAAGCGTCGGTCGGGCGCGGCACTGCGGGCACTGGTGGAACTCGGAGCGAAAGAGGTTTCGGTACTACGCGACGGTGTCGAGGTACGCACCGCGATCGAGGTGCTCGCGGTCAACGACCGTTTCGTGGTGCGACCCGGCGAACGGATCGCGACTGACGGCATCGTTGAAGATGGGTCGTCTGCTATCGACACCTCGATGCTCACTGGCGAGCCTGTTCCCGTTGAGGTCGGGCCGGGTGACCCCGTGTCGGGCGCGACCGTGAACACCTCCGGACGTCTCGTCGTGAAGGCAACGCGAGTCGGTTCCGACACCGCCCTCGCCCAGATCACCCGGCTCGTCGAGGAGGCCCAAACCGGCAAGGCCGCCATCCAGCGGCTCGCCGATCGCGTCTCTGGGGTGTTCGTACCGATCGTCATCCTGCTGGCCGCCGGAACCCTCGGCTTCTGGCTCACGGCGGCCCGAACCGATCGGGCCACCACAGCGTTCACAGCCGCAGTCGCGGTGCTCATCATCGCCTGCCCCTGCGCCCTCGGTCTCGCCACCCCAACCGCGCTGATGGTTGGCACTGGGCGCGGCGCCCAACTCGGCATCCTCATCAAGGGCCCCGAGGTCTTGGAATCGACACGTCGAGTCGACACGATCGTGCTCGACAAGACCGGCACCGTCACGACCGGCAGGATGACCCTTATCGATATTGTGCCTGCTGGCGCGAACACCGTCGATGATGTGGTGCGCCTTGCCGGGTCGCTAGAGGATGCATCCGAGCATCCCATCGCACAAGCCATTGCCGCTGGGGCCCGAGCACGCGGTGTCGAGCTCGCGGCAGTCGAGTCCTTCACCAGCACGCAAGGCCTCGGCGTGCGGGGCGTGGTCGACGGTCATGCCGTCGTCGTGGGTCGTGAGCGTTACCTTGCCGATTGGTCTCTCCAACTGGACGACACTCTTCGCGCCGCTAGCCAGACAGCACAGAGCCTCGGCCACACCCCCGTGTTCGTCGGATGGGACGGTCAGGTTGGTGGCATGGTGGTCGTCGCTGATACGGTCAAAGACGACGCTGCTGGTGTCATTGCCGATCTTCGCAAGCTTGGCTTGCGACCGATCCTGCTCACGGGCGACAACAAGCGCGCGGCGCAGCATGTCGCTTCCCAGTTGGGTATCGATGAAGTGATTGCCGAGGTACTACCGGCCGAGAAGTTCGACGTTATCCGACGGCTCCAAGCCGAGGGGTGCGTGGTCGCGATGGTCGGTGATGGCGTGAACGACGCCGCAGCTCTTGCCCAGGCCGACCTGGGCCTTGCCATGGGGACCGGCACCGACGCTGCCATCGAGGCCAGCGACCTCACGCTCGTCGGCGGACAACTGCGATCAGTTGTCGACGCCATCCGGCTCGCTCGCCGAACGCTCGCCACGATTAAGGGCAACCTTTTCTGGGCGTTCGCGTACAACGTCGCTGCGCTTCCGATAGCAGCTGCCGGCTGGCTCAATCCGATGCTCGCCGGCGCGGCGATGGCCGTCTCAAGTGTGTTCGTCGTCACCAACAGTCTTCGACTTTTCCGCTTCCAGCCGACGCGAAGGGCCCATGGATAGTGGCCGCCTACGAAATGCAGAAACCCGATATCGCGAAAAGGCTCGCACGTATCGAAGGACAGGTACGCGGCATTGCCAGGATGATCGAGAGCGACCGCTACTGCATCGACGTGCTCGATCAGATCTCGGCCGTCACCAAAGGCCTCCAAACCGTGGCGGTCGGGCTACTCCACGACCATCTGGGGCACTGTGTCACTCACGCAATCGAGGCCGGCGGACCCGACGCCGACGCCAAGATAAACGAAGCTGTCGCCGCGATCTCCCGACTGATGCGTTCCTGACCGAAACCGCCATCGACACACCGACCTTTGCTCGGCGAAAGAGCTCCATCACGTCGATTGCGCTGCCACGGCAGCCGTGCATGCACCTACACTCTGTAGGACGTAGGATTCGATGATGGTTCTTACTGCCACGCCGCACGATTCGTCTGCTCCGGTCCTCAACCCGGACCCGGTGCCGCGTCGTGGCGGCTACGGATTTTCGATCCTTGCGTTCTTCCTCGTTCTGATGGTTGCGCTGCGCCCGGTCTTCGCGAACACCTTGGACAACAAGGCGTTGCGCACATGGTCCACCATCTTCGTAGCTATTAGTGTGCAGGCGCTGCCCTTCCTTGCGCTCGGTGTCACGCTGTCGGGCGCTATAGCGGCGCTGCTCTCGGAGAACTCGCTCAACCGATTGCTACCGAAACGTGCAGTCCTCGCGGTGCCGGTAGCCGGGATTTGCGGGATCGCGCTGCCGGGCTGTGAATGCGGGTCGGTGCCAATCGCCGGGCGCCTCATGGGCAACGGAGTTCACCCGGCAGCAGCGCTCACGTTTCTATTGGCTGCGCCGGCTGTGAACCCGGTCGTGATGATTTCGACGGCTATCGCCTTTCCGAACAACCCTCATATGTGGATGGCCCGCTTCGCTGGCTCGATGATTTCCTCGATCGTGATGGGGTGGTTATGGCTTCGTTTCGGTAAGACCGAAATGGTTGAACGGGCACTGAAGCGGGTCATCCAACACGGAAGCCGCTGGGAACGCTTCCGTTCCGCCGCGGTGCATGACCTGTTGCACGCAGGCGGTTACCTGATGGTCGGCGCAGCGTTCGCGGCCGCGCTGCAGGTACTCGTGCCGAGGCGGGTGCTCGACTCGGTCGCCGGGCACGGGGTCACCGCGGTGCTCACCATGGCCGCTCTCGCAGTCCTGTTGTCCATCTGCTCTGAGGCTGATGCCTTCGTTGCCTCGGGCCTCACCCAATTCAGCCTGACGTCCCGTCTGGTATTCCTGGTCGTCGGGCCTGGGGTCGACCTGAAACTGATCGCCATGCAATCCGGCGTCTTCGGACGGAAATTTGCCACATGGTTCGCGCCGATGACGCTGCTGGTAGCCACGGTCACGGCACTCCTTGTCGGCGCAGTGTTGTTATGACCCGCCGCTTCAGCGTCACCGAGGACGCCCAGGGCGGGCTCCTCACCGCACTCGGGGCGATGGGTATTCGCCTCGTCGTCAGCCGCCAATACCTCCGGTTCATCCGCCCCAAGATGGAGATACCGTTACTGGCGGCGTCCCTGATGCTCCTGGCCCTCGGCATCGCGACGCTCATCCGAGCCTGGGGCCGACCGCTCACCGCCAGCGACGCTGATGAGCAGAACTGCCACCAGGGGCACGGACACACCGCAGGACCGAGCCCGGCGGTGGGATGGCTGCTTGCGTTGCCCCTCGCCGTGCTGCTGTTGGTTGCTCCCACATCCCTCGGGTCGTTCGCTGCGAACCGGCAGGCCGTAAAAACCACCCGACTCGAACAAGCCCAGAACGTCACATTCGACCCGCTGCCCGACCAGGTGAACGGGCGCGTTTCCCTCACGCTCACAGACTTCTCCAAGCGCGGTCTCTACGACAGCAAAGAAAGCCTCAAAGGCATTCCCATACGCCTGATTGGGTTCGTGAATCGCGACGCGTCAGCCCCGGGCGGATTTTTTATCACCCGGTTCAAAATCGCATGCTGCGCGGCCGACGCCTACCCCATACAGGTTGTCCTGCTCGGTGCAGCCGGAACATGGCCCGACGACACCTGGCTCACCGTCGACGGCACCTGGAAAGCGACCACCGTCGACCCCGCCTCCGACGAACTCCTCCGAGCCGCACTCACGGTGCAAAAGGTGACGAAGCTCACCATCACCCCCGACCCCTACGAGTGAGGCGGCCGGAAACCGAAGGCATGAGGGTCAAGAGCCGTTCTCGGGGCGACTGTCACCGCCGTGATGTTGCAGTGCGGCGTCGGAAGAGTTCGCCGGTTGCAGCAGTCAACGCGAGTAGCCATGCGAGGCCGAGTAAGAGGTAGCGGGTCTGGTCGAAGTGTTCGGTGAAGGCTCCGTCGATCATTACTCGTGAGGCGCCGCGCGCGGGAAGGTAGGTTCCCCATGCCGGGGGCCCGGCGGGGAACATGACGTTTTGGCCGAATCCGACGTCGATGAATGCGAGCAGCAGCATCAGGTACAAGCCGCCGATTCGGCCCGTCAGCGGGCCGACCAGGACGCCGATCACCGCGTAGGTGAGCGCGATGAGCAGGTTGGCGGCGGCAAAGACCATCCATTGGCGGGGCGGGTACCACGCCCCGGAGATAGCGACGGCGACGGCGGTGGTAAGCACGGTCGCCGCAGCGACGACACCGAGGCGGCCGGCCAGCACGTCGCGGGGTCGGAACCCGGCCAGCACCAGCCGCCGATCCCCACCGGCAGAGCCCGTCACAACGAACAGACCGGTCAGGCCCGCCAGGAACGCCGACGCGATCGGAACCATGGTGGCCGCGTGGATGCGGCGCTCCGACATGAGCGCGGTGTAATGACGGCCGCCCTCAACGAGGGCGATAGGTCCAGGCACGTCGAGGGTCACGATGATGGCCATGCCGATGAATACGGCAGGGACGACGACGAGCAGTGCCCACAAGACCCGGTTGCGGCGGTGCTCACGCATTCCCGCACGCAACACCGCTATCAGGCGCGCACTGGCCCGAGCGGGTCGGGTAGCGGGGATCGTTCGGTTTGTCGCCACCGACCGGACGGCCACCGGGGCGAGCGGGGGGAGAGGCGACGTGGCTGGTTGCCCCACTTCTTTGGCCGCCGGGGCAGCGCTATTGGCTGTCTTCGCTCGCGAGGCGCTCGGTGCGGGTGATGGTCGGGTCGTGGTTGCGAGGCGGACGATCGCCAGCATCGAGAGTCCGACCGCCCAGACCAACGACCAGCCAACATCGCCGAGCGGACCAGCGTGACCAGTGACCTGCCCGGTGAGGACAAGAGTCGGGAAGTGCAGTGGGAACACCCTGGTCACCAAAGAGGGTCCGGATCCCATCGCTGGTCCGAGGAACACGTCGAACACCCACGCCAACGTGACGAGCAGGGCACCGTTCATTTCCGTCTTTACGGCCGTGCCGACGAGAACGCCGAGGGCGAGATAGATGATTGCGATCAGCACCGTCGCCGATACTGCCCGAAACGGGTCGGAGATCCCGGTGCGCGCTGCGAGGGCTAGGAGACCTCCGGTCGCAGCCAACGTGGCCAGACAGAACGACGCACCCAGACGACCGGCGACCACAGACGCGGAGCGTCCCCCAGCGGCAGCAAGTCGCCGATCGGTCGAGCGGGCACCGGTCACCTGAAAGAACCCGGCCAGCCCGGCCAGTGCTGCGGCTGCCCACCCGGCGGTGGCCGCTTCGATCTGGGCGCGATCACCGGAGCCACCGAACAGTTTGGAGAAGTCGGCCAGCGATGGACCCCACACGTAGACGAGCACGACAGGAACGACGACCAGCAGGACGAGATTCAAGGGTCGGCGGGTGTAGTCGGCTACCGCCCGCTTTCCGATAAGCACGGTCATCGTGCCCGTCATTGCACCGTCCGCCCGTCACGTAGCTGCACGATGCGGTCGAAGCGCTCTTGGTCGGCGACGAAGTGGCTGATCACTACGACGCTGCGTCCGCTCGCACGCCGTTCGGCGGTCAGATCCCAAAATCGGAGGTAGGTGTCCCAGTCGAACCCTGCATAGGGTTCGTCAAGCAGGAGGACCTCGGGATCCGCGAGGAGTGCGATGGCCAAATTGAGCTTGGCCCGAGTGCCACCGGAGAGTTCCGCGACCTGGGACGCCCGCCAACGGTCGAATCCCAGCGTGGCGTACAGCGCCTCGGCAGCGCTGTTCACTGCTTGTTTTTCCATGCCGTAGGCGACGCCGAACAGTTCAAGGTGCTCATCGCACGTCAGCCGCTCATAGAGCACCGGTTCCTGCGGGCAATACCCGATCCGCCCCGAAACCGCCACCGTGCCAGCATCGGCGGCGAGGGCTCCAACCAAGATTTTCATGAGGGTGCTCTTGCCGGATCCGTTCTCTCCGACCAGGCCGACGACCTCTCCAGGACCGACCGTCAGATCGGCGCCTCGCAGTACGGGCACTTCCCGGCGGCGTGGCCAGATGCCGCGCCGGTACGACTTCATGATCCCGGTCGCCGTCAATCCTGCGACGGGCCCTGCAGGCGCCGGGTCCGGGGGCTTGTCATTCGGTTTCAAGGTGATGGGGTTGCTCATGAGTCTTCCTCAGGTATGTGTCTCCTGTGTCAAGGATCGCGCGTCGTGCGGACCGGGCCATCCGGGCGAATCCCGGAACAGGTTGCGGCTAACTACGGACACCACCAGAGCGGCCGGGTCGTCTGTCCCCTGCGCTATTTCGGCTCGCGAGGCTTCCGGGGTGTCTGGTCAGGGCGCGACTCGTTCGGGCGATACGGCGGGGCTGATCCGGCATGCCTGCATTGGTCCGGTGAAGTGTACGTAGATAAGGAGACTGAGAATGGCGGCGTAGAAGCACCAGACCGACACGAATGTCGTCACCGAGACCAGGTAGGCGGCGATAGCGAGGATGAAGGCAAGCACACCGAACACGTTGATGCAGCGATGAGTGGAGAACAGGCCGCTGACACATGTGGCGAGCAGGTAGACGGCGAGTACCACGACGATGTAAAAGTGCGGCGAGTCGTACGTGATGCTGCGCCCGTGCACGTGGGCTGTCACCGGGAAGCGGAGTAGGAAGTAGAGGAGATACAGGCCGACGGCTAGTCCTAGCGCTTGGAAGACCCCCAGAGCGCGCTTTCGCCGCCGGTTGGTTTCCACCAACAAAATCGCGAACGGTACGAAGATCGGCCACAGGACGTGGGAGAACATGGAATAGACGTACGTGGCGACGGTCTGCAGCGTTGGAAGATCGTGACCGAGGCTGACCCAGACGAGGCCTTCCGTGAGCTGTTGGATCCCGAACAGCAATGGTACCAACGCTATCGGGAGCTCGATTTTTCCTTGCGATTTGTGGACCGTCAGGGCCCCGACAGCGCTGAGCGTCGCGCCCGCAGTGAAACTCGCAGTAGCAGAGAAGCACATCGTTCAGTTCCTGACGTGTTGGACTGGCGGGCACGAGACATGCGCAGGTTGCCGGGACATCGTGTATCGGGGTGGGCCTGGGTTGGCTGCCTCACCGGATGAGGTGCTGCCATGTTCCGTAACGTTCGCCTACGGGTCCTCGTCGCATGCTGAGGGCGATGACGAGTGCGCCGGCGATCACATCGCTCCATTTGGATAAGCGCGTGCCGCCGCTGAGGAGCCATGGCGATGCAGTGATCCCGGCTCCGAGGACGATGTTGAAGTACCGGATCGCTCGTCCGACGTCGGACAGTGCGATGACCGCTGTGGTGACGATGAGCGCTCCGACGAGGTGATCGCTGTCGGCCGCCGTGTCGGTGTGCTTGAGGACAGCCGGCGCGAACATCAACCACACGCCCACCCCCGCGCTAACGAGGAGGTTCCACTGAGCTCCGGTGCCCCAGAACATGGCCTTGACACTCACGACGTCAGCGCGAACAGGGCCTTCGGGTGCTTGTTCACCGACGGTGCCGCCGAGCCAGAACGTTCGCCAGAACGGCCTGCCTTCTCGTTTGGTTTGGGCGAGGAACTGGCACATGGCGATGACTTCGTCGAGAGTGAGTGCGATCATGATCAGCATCGCGGCGGCGGCGATCAGGCATGGCGTGCACCATGCTCCGACAGCGAGTGGTTGCAGGATGATGAGTGTGATGCTGGCCACGCCGAGGGGTATGACGAGGATCCCGAAGAAGGTGACCATCCACGGCATGGTCCGCCAGCGGCGTTTGTCGCCCATGAAGCCCATCAGGAACTCGATCATGTAGGCGACGGCACCGAGCCCGGCGTCGGGGATCGGGAATGCTTTGGAGACTTTGGAGGTGAGCACGCGTACGGTCCCATTGCCGAAGAACGGGTCGGGAAACGAGGTGGTGTGTCCAAGTTCGAACGAGGCCATCTGGCGGGAAAGCAAGAACGCGATCAGGGCGAGGGCGATGATCGGTGCTCTTTGGGGCCAACTGGAGGGGTTGTAGGACCAGCCGGGCGGGATGTCAGGGCCGGGTTCCATCTTCATCCCTGGCGCCATTGGCATGCCGGGAGCGAGGACGGCAAACACGACAACGAGTGCGCCTGTGAGTGTGTTGTTGGCGTAGCTGGCGGCTGTCGGTGCCCAGAAGACGAGCGGGGCGAACAGCAACCACAATCCGACCACAGCGTTCGACCATGGTGCCCACAGTTTCCAGAACGGGCGACGAGACAACGCGAGCACGGAGAACCCGATGACGAGAATGCCGACGACGATGTCGCTGACCTCGAGTTTGGTGCTGTCGTAGGCGGCAGCGAATGCGCTGGTGATGAGCCACAGGCCGATTGTCATGTTGGCGAAGTGCGGCCACACCAGACCCTGACCCGCCGGCATCGCCATTGCCACCTCGTTTGGGGTGGTCGACATGTGAGTGTGTTGGCCAGGAGTGGCGTCGGTCGGCATTGCCATCGCCGACGTCGGGCTCGGCGGCGTGTGTCCCGCGGGATGGATGGTGTTGGTGCTCACGCTGCGTTCGTTCCTGCAGGTGCGTGGTCGGGGTCGGCTGGGTGCGGTTCTGGCACCGACTCGTTCATCGCAGTGTCGGTTCTTGTTGGCGTTCGTCCGGCCTTTTGGAGTTTGGAGGGGAAGGTGAGTTCGTTGTCCTGGTACCAGGCCTCGGGGTCGGCTTGCATGGCTGCGACCATCCTCGGCAGGGTCGAGCGCAAGGTGCGCGACGGTTCCCAACCAAGCAGGGAGCGAGCGCGGGTGAGGTCGAGGGCGTAATGGTCGTTGGCTCGGTCGATCATCCACGGCTTGACGAAACCTTCTTTGCCGGGGATGTGATCAAGTGCCCAAGCTCCCACCTTCGCGACAGGCGCGAACATGGTGGGGATCGATATGGTTTCGGTGCTGACACCACGGATGAGACGGCCGATCGTGTGCTGGACCTCGTCGTAGCTGAGCGGTTCCGCCTCTCCGAGCAGGACGACGAGTTCCGGACCGAGTTCGGCACGACGTTCCACGACGCGTTCAATCGCGTCGACGAGGTCGTCCATGTGCATGAACGACTGCCCGTGTGCGGTTGATCCGGAGTAGAACCGGCTGGTCAGGGAGCGCTCGTTGATCCGTTTGATCTGATTAACCAGCGGGATCGAGTGGCCGGCGTCGTCATAAACGCCAGCGATTCGCAATAGCACAGCCGGGATGTCGCCTCGTTCGTCATGGATCACCTGCTCGGTACGAACCTTCGACGCGGGGTAGGCCCAGGTCGGTTCGACGGGCGAGTCCTCAGAGATGAACTGGCCTGGTTCTCCTGGCCGGTGCACGAGCATCGTGCTGGAAAAGATGAACTGCTCCACGTCGAACTCGAAGTCGTGGAGCCCGCGCAGGATGCGGCGCGTGCCATTGACGGTGATCTCCTCGTACTTCGTGCTGGGCTTGCCGAAGAAGTCGTAATACGCAGCGAGATGCACGACCGAAACGACATGCGCTCCGTGGTGGTCGCGGATGGTGCGGAGCCCATCGCTGACGCTCTGATCGGAGGTGATGTCGACCGGAACGTACACGCAATGCGGTGGTGGCGGGCTCGGTGCTGTGCGGTCGAAGCCGACCACGTCACCGAGGCGGCCGGCCAACCGGCGCATCACGGCCTCGCCGATGCGACCGTTGGAGCCGGTGACGATGATGATCCCAGGATCCGAGTTGCTCATGGCTTGGTCTCGTCGATCGACACGACACGAACCAGCTTCTTGTTGACGAACTCTTGGATGCCCATCGCCGACAACTCGCGCCCGTAGCCGGAGTTCTGGATCCCACCGAACGGGAGATCAGGTGCCGTCCAAGTCGGGTGATTGACGAACACCATGCCCGTGTCCATGCGGCTCGCCACCCTCTTGCCGCGCTCAATGTCGTTCGTGAACACCGAACCGCCCAACCCGAAATCGGAGTCGTTGGCGAGCGCCACGGCCTCGTCTTCGCTGCTGACCCGGAAGAACAGGGCGACCGGTCCGAAGAACTCCTCGCGGTATGCAGGATTGTCGGGCTTGATGTCACCAAGGATGGTGGGTTGCATGAACGCTCCCGGCCGATCGATTCGTTTGCCACCCATCACCACGCTGGCACCCGCCGTCACGGCACGGTCGACCTGGTCCACCAGTTTGACAAGCGCTGCTTCTGTCGACAGCGGTCCGAGAGTCGTCGTCTCGTTCATCGGGTCGCCGGGTTCCAGCGCTGCCAATGCCGCCTGGAACTTTTCCAAGAACCGGTCGGCGAGTTCTTCAACGACGATGAATCGTTTCGCAGCGACACAGCATTGGCCCGTGTTGTTCATCTTGGCCCACACCGCCCACGTGACTGCCTTGTCGAGGTCGGCGTCCTCGAGAACGATGAACGCGTCGCTGCCGCCCAGTTCCATCGTCGATTTCTTCAGGTTCTGCCCGGCCCGGCCGGCGACCGTCCTGCCGGCTTCTATACTGCCGGTCAACGCGACGCCCTTAATCCTCGGGTCATCAATCACCCGGTTCACCTGATCGTAGGAGATCCTCAGGTTCGTGTACGCACCCGCCGGCGCACCTGCTTCCAACCACAACTCCTCGAACAAGGCGGCGGTGCGCGGAACACAGGCGGCGTGCTTGACCATCACGACGTTGCCCGCCATCAGGTTCGGTGCGGCGAAGCGGGCCAACTGGTAGTACGGGAAGTTCCACGGTTCGACACCGAAGAGGACGCCGAGCGGGCAGTTCTCGACCCGTGCCTCGCCGACGCTGGGATCGAGTTTTTGCGGTGCGAGGAAGGCTTCGGCGTGCTCGGCGTAGTAGTCGAGGATGTCCGCGCTCAACGCCACCTCGCCGCGGGACTCTTCAATTCGCTTGCCCATTTCCAACGTCACCGGCCGAGCGAAATCATCGACACGGGCACGCATGATCGCAGCCGCCCGTGCCGCCACCGCGGCGCGTTCGGCGAAGGTCGTCGTTCGCCAGGATTCGAAACAGTCCGCCGCACGGGCGATAGCCGTCTCGAGTTGCTCGTCGCTGAGTTCGTCGAAGGTTTCCAAGACCTGACCGTTGTATGGGTTGACGCTTTGGTACGGCATTTGCTCTTTCCTCCACTATTGCTTGTTTTGCTTAGATCGGTCGCTTGCCCCGCTGGTCGAACTGAGTGGTGTGGTCAACGGACTATTTCGGTTCACAATGAGCGCTCTCACAGCGCTTGGCATCGGCGGTGACTACTGATTCGTGCTGCGGTCCGACCACGCCACCCGAGACCACCAGCCAAGCCGGCAAGGACAAGCGCGATCCCTATCAGTTCCCGGGTTGATGGGTACTCACGAAGCGCGATGGCGCTAAAGGTCAGACCGAACACGGGCGTGAGAAATGTCCAGAGGGCGACAGCGGCAAGGGGCGCACGTCGGACTTCGGTGAGCCACAGAACGGATGCGCCGGCTGTGCCGACGAGCGCGAGGAACGCCAGTGTTGCAATGAATCGGGGTGTCCAACTGACCGACGGTGCTCCTTCGCTCATGAACGCAAGGATCGAGAGTCCGGCACCGCCGATGAGGAAGTGCCATGCGCTGACGACGACGACGTCGACGTCGTGCATTCGGCGTGCGAGCAATGT